>JAYSZM010000117.1:0-7365 GCA_043738015.1 Lysobacterales bacterium | reverse complement strand
CAGCAGGCCCGCTTTCGCGGGCCTGCTGGTTTTTGGAGCTGGTGCCGTGGGCACTAGTACCGCCACAACCCCCGCTCGCTTCGCGAGCCGGCCCCCTTCACTCCAGGGGGCCTCCTGGCGCGTCGTAGTCCCCAGTGATACGCCCACTTGGCGCGGGATGTGGCTCGGGCCCGCGAAAGCGGACCTGCTGGTTTTTGGAGCTGGTGCCGTGGGCACTAGTACCCGCCAGCCCCCGCTCGCTTCGCGAGCCGGCCCCCTTCACTCAAGGGGGCCTCCTGGCGCGTCAGGTGCAGTGGCAAAATGACAGGCTGGCGCCGATGTGAATCAGTCGGTTTTTGCGGGCCTGAGCACTGTGGGGCTGGTGCCGGTGGCACGCGCGCTGCCAAAACCCCCGCTCGCTTCGCGAGCAGGCCCCCTTCGCTCAAGGGGGCCTGCTGGTTTCTCGAGCGGGTGCCGGTGGCGCACCCATTCTGGGCGCTGCCTCACGAAGTTGACTGATATCAGGCAAGCACCTTTTTAGCACCGTCGCTGCCGTCGATGGCGGGGATGCGCAGTACCTGACCGGGATAAATCTTGTCCGGGTGGCTGAGCATCGGGCGATTGGCTTCAAAGATCACAGGATACTTGCTGGCCTTTCCGTACATGGCCTTCGCGATCGCCGACAGGGTGTCGCCCTTCTTGACGGTGTACATGCGGGAGGCCGCGTCTGCGGCGCCTTGCAGTACGCGGATTTCATCCTCGACCTGGGCTACACCTTCGACATTGCCGATGGCGAGAATGGCCTTTTCGCGGTCGGCCTGGGTCGCAGCAGTGCCAGTGACCTTGGCCTTGCCATCGATCCAGATGATGTCCAGATCCTCCTGGATGCCCAGGCCCTGCTTGCGCACGTGCTTGGCGATGGCCGGCCCGGCCTTTGGTGCTGCGACCGCAGCGGGGGTGCCAATGCCGAGCAATTTTTCGCCGGCAGCTTTTACAAAATCAAAAATTCCCATGGGGTTCTCCTGGCGTCCGCCTAAAGTTTTCGATCAATTTATTGCCGAGTGGGGCGCAATTGGCGACGTCGAACGAATTGCATCGACGTCCAGCCAACCCAGCACCAATTCCAGAGCTCCGCACATCTATTTCTCCTCATCGCGCAATTGCCGCAGATACAAGATAGCCGTGCGACTCGACATGGTCTGGGCGCCGCCGTACATTTCCCCTTCGCGAGAAATGTTTACATGCATGTGCAAGAGCACAATGCTAGCGTCAGGAGCTGTTACGGAATGCACGACGTGACCGATGCCCTGACCGCCTTGAACGCTCGTTACCGCGCCTCGCTACCAGAGAAGCGTGGGGCGATCTTGGCAGCGTATGCAGCGTGGCGCGCCGATCTCGCTGAACTCGAGCATCCCCGCGAATTGAATCGTCTGCTCCACAAGCTCGCGGGCTCGGCCGGCGGCTATGGCTACGCCCGTCTCGGCGAAGCCGCACGAACCGCCGACGGCTTGCTGCACGAATGGCTGCTGGATGCTCCGCAATCCTTTTCCGAACGCCATGTTCTGGCGTTGACGATCGAGCCGCTGCTGCGCGCCTTGATCGATCTGTTTGCTGCTGCGATGGGCCAGCAGGGTGAGCGCCCACAGGCGACGGCGGATGCATCGAAGCGCACCATTCAGGTCGTCCTGGTTGATGATGATGGCGAACTGTCCAGGCTTCTGTCGGAACAACTGCGCAACGAGGGCATTGAAGTCCGTTGCACCGAGGATGGCGCGGGTATGCACCGTTTGCTCAGCGAAACCCGCCCGGATGTCCTGGTGCTCGATTTCTGGCTGCGCGAAGAGACTGGCGATACCCTGGCCCGCGCAGTGCGCGGCATCCCCGAGCTCTCCGGGTTGCCCGCCGTCTGCCTGACGACGGATCGCAGTGTTGAAACACGTCAGCGTGCAATTGGTGCCGGAGCGCTGGAAGTCATCGACAAGAGCACGCCGCCGCGACAATTGGCGAGCCTGCTGCGGATGTTTGCCGGGCTCGCCGCCTGAATCCTGTGCGCTATCGCGAGAACCGCGCGACCGAGGCCGTGGCCCGCGCGCTATGATGTGCAGCCAGCAAAAGCGAATCAGCACCTGACTGCGGTGGCTGAGCGGGATTGCCCCGCTGACCCAGGTCCTCAATCAATGCCTGACCCGACGGCCGACGCAACAACTCCATCCATCACGCGCAGGAACAATCGGCAATGAGCAAACGCTGCAGGAACGAATGGCCATGACCACAATCAGACTGATCGGTGCGCCCACCGATATCGGCGCCGGCCACCGCGGCGCCTCCATGGGACCCGAGGCCCTGCGGGTCGCCGGTATCGTCGAGGCGCTGCGCGCGCGCGGACTCAGTGTCGAGGATCGTGGAAACCTGCTTGGACCGCAGAATCCGTGGTCGCCGCCGGTCGATGGCTATCGTCATCTTGCTGAGGTCGTCGCGTGGAATCGTGCGGTGTTCGGCGCGATGTACGGCGCCCTCAACGACGAGCGCCTGCCGATCCTGCTCGGCGGCGACCATTGTCTCGGTATCGGTTCGATCACCGCCGTCTCGCGCTGGTGCCGTGAACAGGGCAAGAAGCTGCTGGTGCTGTGGCTGGATGCGCATGCCGACTTCAATACCTCGACGATCACGCCATCGGGCAACATTCACGGCATGCCCGTCGCCTGCCTGTGTGGCATTGGTCCACGCGAGTTGACCCATCTGGCCGGTGAAGCCCCAGCGCTCAGCGCCGAGCAGATTCGCCAGGTAGGCATCCGATCAGTCGATGAGGGCGAGCGCCGCCTGGTGCATCTGCAGGGCCTGAGCATTTTTGATATGCGCTACATCGACGAAATCGGCGTCAAGCGCGCGATGGAAGAAGTGCTTTCCGGGCTCGACGAGCGGACCCATCTGCATGTCAGTTTCGATGTTGATTTTCTCGATCCCGATATCGCACCCGGTGTCGGCACCACGGTGCGCGGCGGACCAAATTATCGCGAGGCGCAGTTGGTCATGGAGATGATTGCCGATACCGGCAAGATGGGCTCGCTCGATATTGTCGAGCTCAATCCCGCTTTCGATGATCACAACCGTACCGCTCGACTCGCTGTCGATCTGGTCGAAAGCCTGTTCGGCAAGTCGACCTTGATGCGGGCTTGAGCCACTCGCCGCGGGCTTTGCGATGAACGCCAAACCATCGCTGCAGCCAGCATGTCACTGTCACATTGGTGACAACTGACACTTTGCGCCGGTTCGACCAGGTCTGATCATGCGCTCCAGTCAGGAGAGAGTCACCGATGAACCCGATGACATCCGCGGTGTCGTTCGACAACGTGGTCAAACGCTATGGCAGCCGCGTCGCCTTGGACGGATTGAGTCTTGAAGTGCAGCGTGGAGAGGTGTTTGGATTGCTCGGCCCCAATGGCGCGGGCAAGTCGACCGCGATGCATATCGCGGTCGGACTCATCGCAGCCGATCAGGGCAGCGTCCGTATACTCGGCGGTGACCCGCGTCAGGCGGAGCTACGCCGTCGCTTTGGTATCGCGCCACAGAAACTGTCGCTCTACGAGGATATGAGTGGACGCGAGAATCTTGAGTTCTTTGCCCAGGGCTTCGGCTTGCAGGGCGCGCGGCTGCGCGAGCGTGTCGATGCTTCGCTGCGCTTTGTCGCCTTGGAAGATCGCCAGCATGACCGTGTGGCAGCGTATTCGGGTGGCATGCAGCGACGCCTGAATATCGCAGCCGCGATTGTGCACGAACCCGAACTGGTCCTGCTCGATGAGCCCACCGTCGGCGTCGATCCGCAGTCGCGCAATGCGATTTTCGACAATGTGCTGGCCTTGCGCGATGCCGGACACACCGTGGTCTACACCACGCATTACATGGAAGAGGCCGAGCGACTCTGCGACCGAATCGCCATTGTTGATCAGGGCCGGGTACTCGCGATGGACAGCCTTGAGGGACTCGTCCGCCACCACGGCGGCGATGCCCAGCTCAGCATCGAGCGCGCTGGCCGTGTCGAATACCTGCACGGCGACGATCCGGTCCGTCTGCTCAGCGAGGCACTGCTGCAGGGACCGGTCGATACCTTCCAACTGCGGCGGCCCAGTCTGGAGCAAGTATTTCTCAAACTTACCGGCCGGCAACTGCGGGATGCTGCCTGATGCACGCGATCACTGCTCTGGCGATCAAGGATCTGCGCCTGTTGGCGCGCAATCGCGCGACGCTATTCTTCACCTTCATCTGGCCCATCCTGATGGCGGTTGGCTTTGGCTTCATGTTTGGCGGTGATGGTGAACGTGCCAAATTGCGTGTGCTTGTGATCGATCAAGATCAAAGCGCAGGGTCGCAGCGCCTCGTCGACGGTCTGATGGCACTCGATTCGATTGCGGTAGAGTCAATCGCGCGTGCTGAGGGCGAGCAGGAAGTCCGGCGCGGTCGCGCGGTAGCGCTCGTCAGTATCCCCAGCGGTTTTGGCGCCGCCAGCGAACGCCTGTTCTATGGCGAGCCCGCCCGCGTCCAGGTGCTGATTGATCCCAGCCGCAAAGCTGAGATCGGCATGCTCGAGGGAATGCTGATGCAGGTCGCCTCCGCGGACATGGGCCGTCGAATGAATCAGCTCGGCGCGGATTCGCCTTGGTTGCAGTCGGCGCGCCGCGACGCGGCGCAATTGGGCGACGCGGAGCGCGCGCGCCTGGATAACTTGTTCAACGCACTGGAGCAGGTCGGCCCGATTACCAGCGGCGCGCGCCCGGCAGGCGAAGCTGGCGCAGAAGTGAACAGTTGGCAGCCGATCAAGGTCGAGACCGAGGCCCTGCAGGCGCAGCGACGCGGGCCACGCAATCCGTTTGCGGTGACGTTTCCGCAGGGCATGCTCTGGGGTCTGGTCGGTTGCCTGATGGGCTTCGCCAGCGGCTTCGCCCAGGAGCGCGAGAAAGGCACCTGGCTGCGTCTCCGCACCGGCCCGCTGACTGCAACCCAGTTGATGCTGGGCAAGGCGATGGCGGCGCTGATTGCCTTGCTCGGCGTGCAGATCCTGTTGCTGGTATTCGCGCGTGTGGTGTTCGGTCTGGTGCCGGATTCCCTGTTTGCGCTGGCGATGGTCATCGCCGCCAGCGCGTTCGCGTTCACCGGCCTGATGCTGTTGATTTCCAGCGCCGGGCGCACCACACAGGGTGTCTCTGCCGCGGGCTGGGCTGGAATGATGCCCCTGATGATGATTGGCGGCGGCATGATCCCGCTGATCGCGATGCCGGGCTGGATGACCGGGGTCTCCGCCTTCAGTCCGGTCAACTGGGCGCTACGCAGCCTGGAAGGCGCCATCTGGCGTGGTTATGCCTGGTCGGACTACCTGTGGCCGATCTCGGCTTTGCTGCTGCTGGGCCTGGTGTCATTCGTGATTGGCGCACGTCGACTGGCGCGGGCAACGGACTGAGCGAGCGTGCAGTTGCATCGCGTCGGACTCGGTAGGCGTGTTGCCGACATCGCTGCCTTCCCGCGCATGCTGTCCCCGCCCGATCAAGGCCCCACGGACGCCGCCTTGCCGCGGGTCGGGACGATCAGGCCCCGGTCATCTGCTTGAGTTGGGTTGATACGCGCTGAAACTCGTTCTGCAGTTGTGCAACCAGCAGCAGCGGTTCACCGATATCACCACTGCGCGCGCCTTGCTCGATACGTTTGGCCATGTCGGCCAGTAGCAGGGCGCCGAGATTGGCGCTGGTCGACTTCATCGAATGGGCGGGTGCGACCAGGGCATCAATATCATTGGTCTTGGCCGCGCGCTCCAGGGCGGTGAGGTTTTTCGGTGTGTCTTCGAGATAAACCTGGACCAGATCGCGGAAATCGCTGCCCATCAGATCCATCAGGTCGCGCACCACATTCAAGTCGATCGCCGAGCCTTCGCTGCGTGTGGTTGGCGCGATCGGCTGCACCGGGCGTGACGCAGCAGTTGAGGGTGCCGGCACCGGCACCGACGATGCTTTTGACATCGCGCCCGGCGGCAGCCATTTGCGCAGCATCTGTTCGATCATGCTGCGGTTGAGCGGTTTGCTCATGTAATCGTCCATGCCGCAGGACAGGCATTTCTCGCGATCGCCGACCATGGCATTGGCGGTCATCGCGATGATCGCGAGCTTGCCCAGACTGCCGTCGACCTGCAGTTTGCGGATGCCGCGCGTTGCGCTGTAGCCATCCATGATCGGCATCTGGCAGTCCATCAGGACCGCGTCGAATTCGCCCGTGCTCGCCTTGTCAACGCCTTCCTTGCCATTCTCTGCCGTCTCGAAACTGACGCCGATCAGGGTCAGCAAACGCTGGGCTACCTGTCGATTGACCGGATTGTCCTCGACCAGGAGTACGTGTCCGCCAACGCTGGTGGTGGCCCGCTCGGAACTGACCAGGCCGCTCTCGCTGACACCGGAAACGTGTTCGGCTGGGGCATTGAGCAGGGGCGTCGGTTCGGCCATGCGCGGCGCATCGAGCAGCCCTTGCATGGCGGAGCGCAGCTCCATGTCGGCAAAGTTTCTCTGCACGATCGACGACTGCGGTGCCATCCGCACTTCATCAGGCAACTGATCGTCGCCACTGATGCAGATGATGCGGAGGGACTCCAGACTGCTCTCGCGCAATACCCCACGCAGGATCGCCAGTGTGGTGGCGCGCATCGAACCGAAGTCGAGCAAAAGAAAATCGAAGGCGAAGCTGCCCCCGCCGGTGGTCTTGATCTTGTTGATGACGTCGGCAGCGACGTTGTTCTGGACCGACTGCACACTCCAGTTGTTGAGCAGGCCATTAAGCCGGCGCAGCATATTCTGGTCGCCACTGACCACCATCGCGCGGGCGCCTTCAACATCCGAGCGGCCCGGTGCGACATCGCCCACCGCCTTGCCGAGCGGTACCGTGAACCAGAATGCCGAGCCCTTGCCCGGTTCTGACTTCACGCCGATCTGGCCGCCCATCAGTTCGATGATGCGCTTGCAGATGGAAAGACCGAGTCCGGTTCCGCCAAAGGTGCGTGTGGTCGAGGTATCGGCCTGGCTGAACTCGCGAAACAACTTGCCCTGCGCCTCCGGCGAAATTCCGATGCCGGTGTCTTTGACGACGAACAACAGTTCGGTGTGCGTACGCGTTTCGTTGCGCTTGGATACCTGTACGGTAACGCTGCCGCGTTCGGTGAACTTGATCGAGTTGCTGACCAGATTGGTCAGGACCTGGCGCAGGCGCGTGGGATCGCCGCGTCCGGCAAGACGGACATTGGGATCGATCACCGCGCTGAAGCGCAGGCCCTTGCCTTCGGCGCTCTTGCTCATCAGGCGGGTGACATTGTCGACAATGTCTTTGAGATTCAGGCCGACATTTTCGAGCTCCAAC
>JAYSZM010000116.1:0-44427 GCA_043738015.1 Lysobacterales bacterium | reverse complement strand
TGTTCCTCGACCCGATGCCCGACTACGAAAACCAGCGGCAAGACCTCGGCTGGTAAACCAAGAAGCCGATTCGGCGTGGTGACTGCACCACGCCGACGGTACCGCGTGGCCGCGTGCTGATCGCGAAAGTGCAAAACAGGGGAATCAAGGGGGCAATGCCAGGCACTTGCGGCCTCGACCCGCCCGATCGCGCGGCGCGAACTCGATTCGGCCGCGACTGACCCTTCGCATGCGCCGGGGAACGGCGTACCCTCCGCTCGGAAGGGGCTTTGGAATTCCTATCCCTTGTCTGGTTCGATGAGCGGGGTGTGGAAACGGAGTCAAGGTCCGGACAATAAGGCACCGCCAATCGAAAGAGGCGGCAACAGATATGCCGGACCTACAGCCACCGCGCCACATCCCGACTCTACCGAGTCCGGAACCGAGAGCGCACCAACATCGGGTCCGGCAATGCCGTCGGTTCATAGAGACCGCCTCGTTGTCGAAAGTCGACGCCGGCAGCACGCCGGTGAACAAGCCGAACGCGAGTCCACCGATGGCGAGCGATGATCGACGCTTGCTCAAGAACTTGAGGTCAGCCTCTTCTTTGACGGAATATTTGATGCAGCGGCGCGCGTGGATCTTGAGCTGCCCGCGCCGACGTTATTCCCAATCCGCAGTCATTCGAAGCCGCTGGCAAAGAGGCTGGTAGTCTCGATTTCCCAGATGCCGCGTCCGTGGGTCGCTATCCGCAGCGGTCCATGGCCTCCAGGGCGCCTGGCTGCCTGGAAAGCGATGTCAAACACGGGGACGCGCGGCAGACCCTGACTGAATGCGGTCCAGGTCAGGCCGCTGTCAATTGAACGGTACACGCCGATATCCGTGCCGGCATAGAGCATCACTGAATTGTCGGGATCGATCACCAGGGCATTGATCGGGATATTGGGAATGCCATTGCCGGAGGGCACCCACACCGGTGTGGGTGACAACAAGTTGCTGGTTTTCCACAACGCTTGCCCCGCGCCGGGGAATCCCGACAAAGACAGATAGGCAATATTGTTGTTCGTGCGGTCGATCACGATCCGCGAGACAAACATGTCCGGGATGACACTGCCGGCACCCACGGCGTCGAGCGATACCAGCGGACTGGTGCCATTTGTGGTGGCGAACAATGCGCCGTTGCGCAGGCCGACCACGCGTACGATGTCGCTCGTGGGTGAAATGCCGATGGCAGTGATCGCCTGGCCAGGGACGATCGGTTCCTGACTGACTTTGGTCATGTTAGTGCCGCCATTGAACGATCGGTAGAGCACGTCCGATCCAAAGTAGAGGGTGTTGGGATTGCCCGGACCCAAGACCATCGGGGCATAGAACAGGATGGCGGTTGCGTTGCAGGTCATGCCATTGAGGATCGCTCCTTGACCGCAGCCAAAGAACCTCCAGTTCATGCTTTCCGCATCTGCCACCTGATTGACTCGCGCGAAGCCCATGAAGTTGGTCTGATTGAAATAGGTGTGGTACATCGAAACGTTGGTCGTGTCGGTAGCGTTCTGGTCGATCTGGGTGAAGCCGCCATCACTGAAATCGGAGCGAGTCCAAGTCCCATTGACGCGCTTGAGTTGCGTGCCAGTGCTCCGAGTGCCGCCGATCATCAGCTCCAGATCGAGCGGGTGGGTGGCCAGGCTCCGGAATTGCGTGGCGCTGAATCCGCCGTTGTTCAGGCTCACCCAATCGGCGCCGCTGTTGGTGGATTTCCAGATACCGCCGTCGGAACCAAAATAAAGCGTCGATGGCGTCGATTTGGAAGCAGCGATGACGTGGGTACCAACCTGCAAGCCAGCCGCACTATTGGCGAATGTCGTGCCGCTGGTGTTCGAGATCGCGAACGGCACCGACGAAGCGCCACCGAGATAAACTCTCGTCGGATCATCCGGCGCCACTTCGATCGCGATACTGTAAAAGCATTGCGCCTCGCAAAAGTTGTTGTCGATCTGCTGCGTCCATACCGTTCCGCCATCGGTATTGATCAGCACGCGCCCACCGCCGAACCCCGTGGCGGCATAGACGGTGGGATTGGATCCGCTGGTATGGTGCAGCGCAAACTCCGTGGTCGAATCAATAATCGAGGACCCGGTAAATACCTGGCGTTGGGTAAAGGTCGGAATCGGCGCGAGTGCGTCCAGCGACACATAGATGCCGCCGATACCGCCGGAGGCAACGCCCGCCACCAGGAAATTCGGGTTCAGCGGGTCGATAACGATGTCGCGCACGTTGCAGTCCGCATTTGCCGCAAGCCCGGTGAGCCTTGTAAAAACCGGCGCGGCAGAAGTTGCATTGGTGGACCGGTAGATGCCACGGCTGGGCGCGCCGGGAAACGAAGCTGCGCCCAGACCGCCGACACCAGACGTGGTGGATACGAAAATCGTTCCAGGCAGCGTGGGATGCACCTGGATCTCACTGATAGCGCGTCCAGAAAAGATATCCGCACCGCTGCCATTGAGATTGAGCGGTCCGCTGAGGGCCGGGCTGTTCGAGCTGGCGTTGTCGATCCGATACACGCCGACGCCGAAAAAACTGTCTGCCGAAAAGTGGGGCTCACCGGTGCCGACGTACAGCGTCTCCGGCTGTGAGGGTGCAATCGCGAGCGCGCCAATTGCCAAGCTCAACGCGTTGTCCATCAAGGGTAGCCAATTGGTGCCACCGTCGGTGCTGCGGTAGAGCCCGCCACCGGCGGTTCCCACGTAAACAATGTTCGGATTGGTCGGGTGGATCGCAACCGAGATCGTGCGTCCAGACACGGCTGACGTTGGAGTGGTTTGGCCGTTTGGAATCGGCGCTGGCCCGAGCGCGGTCCAACCCGGGGTACTGGCTGCACTGCGCTGTGCTGCTTCGAGCGACGCGATCGCCTCTCGGCGCAATTTCGGCGATACCGGTTTGGTCGCGTCCAAACCACGCAACTGCGCGATGTATTCAGCGCGCCCCAGCATGAACGCTTCTTTGTCAATTTCGGCACCGACCATTTCTGGCGGCAGGTCAGGCTCAAAATCCCGGTCACTCCAGGCCGCATAAACAGCATCTGTGCCAAGGACGAGAATTGCCAGCGCGAGAAGTGGCTTTTTCACATGCGACTCTCAAGTCATGCGGGCACGTGGAAGGGAGCCCATGAAGCGGGAGCAATGAAAAGGATAGGGGTAGGAAATCCAAAGCCACTTTTTGGCGCAGCGCGGACCCTAGTGTACGTCGCGGGCTCATGCCGTCAAGCGTCCCGCAGGCATGCCGTGCGTGCCTCCAAAACACGAAAACACGGGTCAGAGTACCTTTTCCCGCCTGGTGCCCTTTCCGGGCGGCCTTCCTGGCCTGCCCGGGGTGACCCTTCTCGCTAACTGGGCCTCGATGGCAACCTGAAATCCCGGGCTACCAAGCGCTTGTTGGCGTTGCAGGTAGGCGCGAATCTCTTCGAGTTCAGCCGGGTCGATGGCCTCGGCAACAAGGCAGCGGTAGGCCTCGGCGCGTAGATCAGTGCGGCTACTCAGTGACTTGTATGCCGGATGGCTCCACATGAGGGGATCTTCCGTTCCCAGTGCATTGGCCGAATAGCTCGACCAAGGCCAGTCTTCGGGGTTGGCAACCATCGCCGCGCGTAGCGGGTTGAGTTCGATGTAGCGATAGCAACGCAGCACGTAGGCGTCGCTGCCGACGAGGCAAGACTTGAATCGGCCTTCCCACAATGTTCCGGTTCGCCCGTAGCGATCATTGCACTAACGAACGTAGCGGCGTCCCAAGGCCTGCATCAATGCGCTGACTTTGCCGGCCGCGTCTGGCGTAAGCAGCAGGTGCACATGATTGGTCATCAGGACGTAGGCGTGTACCCGGCAGCCAGTCGCCAGGGAAAGTTCGCGCAGGTCGGCGAGGTAGCGCAGGCGGTCGGCGTCGGTGAAGAAGCCGGGCTGTCGGTCGTTGCCGCGCTGCACGATGTGCTGGGCGATGCCGGAGATATCGAGACGAGGTTGGCGGGGCATGGCGTGAAAGGCCGGAGGAGTTCCAACCAGTTTCCCCGACCAAACCGTCCGGCGCTGTCAGCGTTTTCCTAATCTTGCGTAGGAAAAAGGTACTCTGACCCCGGTTTTGGTTAAAATGTCGAGTTGGTCGCCGGCGACTTGCGCCCGCGCAACGCTGCCCAGGAAAGGAATTCATGCGACGACCTCTGCGCCTGCTGTTCATTGCCTTGTTCTCCTGCCTGGCGTTTCCGCTGCAGGCGAAGACCGACCCCGAGGTCAGCAAGCCGGATTCCGACGATCGCGCTATGCGGATCGAGTCGGGGCTTCCTGCGGTGACGCAGGGCGGCAAGACGCTGAAGCTCTCACTGACGCAATGGATGGACGCGCTGGCGGTACCCGGAGTAAGCATTGCCGTCATTGATGGCCACCGCATCGTCTGGGTGAAGGCTTACGGCGTCACCACGCCGGGGCCGCGGGGTTCGCCAGTCACGCCGGACACGATCTTTCAGGCCGCGTCCATCGCCAAGCCGGTGACCGCGCTGGCGGTATTGCACCAGGTCGAGCGCGGCACCTTCGACCTGGACGCGGACATCAACGACTACCTGCGAGCGTGGAAGTTGCCGGGCGGCGAATTGCAGAGTGGGGAAAAGGTCACCATCCGTCGCTTACTGGCCCACACCGGCGGAATCACGCCGGGAGGATTCCAGGGGTATGCGCGAACGGCGCCGTTGCCTGGGATCGTGCAGCTCCTGGGCGGCGTGGCGCCGGCCACCAATAGCGCCGCACGTGTCGTGGCCAAACCCGGCTCGGAGGTCGCATATAGCGGGCTCGGTTATTCACTGCTCCAGCTCGCGCTGGAAGACCGCCTGGGTCAACGGTTCGAGTCGATCCTGCAGGACACCGTGCTGCGTCCCCTCAAGCTCGATAACAGCTCGTTCGACCAGATGCTCTCCGAGGCGGGTGCGGCCCGCGCGGCACGTGGCCACCTGGGTGTCGGGTCTGTCATCGACGGCGGCTGGCTGGTGAATCCGGAGTTGGCGGCGGCCGGGCTGTGGACCACGCCCACTGATCTCGCAACGCTGGTGATCGACGTGGCGAACTCAAAGCGCGATGACGGGGGCCACCTGCTCTCGCGCGAAATGACTCGCCAGATGTTGTCCCTGCACCAGGACGAGATGGGCCTGGGTTTCGTGGTGCGCGATGGCGACAAACACGGCTACTTCGCGCACTCGGGCGGCAATCCTGGTTACTTCGCTCATTTGGAGATGCTGGCCGATTCCGGCCAAGGCATAGTCATCATGACCAATGCGGATGCCGGCCAAGCCCTGGCGTCATTGATCATCGCCGGCGTGGCGAACGAGTACGATTGGCCCTTGCCCGATCGCCGGAACATTTCGCCGGGCCGAATCGAACGCCTGTTCGCGCAGTTCGATCGCGTCGCCAACAGGCGTGTGGAAGTGGATGTGGTTCCCGGGGTGCTGGCCCGTTACGTTGGCAAGTATGAGCTGGCGCCCGGCCTGCTATTTGACATCACGCTCGCCGATGGCCATCTCCAACTCAAGTTGGGCGATCAACCGCAGTTCCCACTGTTCGCCGAATCGGAAGCCAAGTTCTTCCTGGAAGCGGTGGATGCGCAGATCACCTTCATCGTGGATGCGGCGGGCCAGCCTACGGCACTGGTCCTGCACCAGGGCGGCCAGGACCAGCAGGCCGCCAGGATCGACTAGGAATACGATCCGCGAGTTGTCAACGTCTGTGCGCCAGTTTCCGAATGACCGCTTTTGGCCTGCAAAAGTCGATCCCTTGGAGACACTGCGCGCTCGCGGAGCGGCTGCCAACACAGGCGTGGATGTCGTGCACTCCCCACCTGCAATTCTTGGCAGCCTGGTTTTGAGCCGAACGAGCCGGTGTCGGGACGGCCGCTTCGGCGGCGCCTTCAGTGTGTTGTCGGCAACGTGGGTTCGATGGCGTGCGCCGACGCGGTGAACGCCCTTGCGTGCCCGCCGCGACTCCTCCATACTGAACCACATGGTTCAGCATTCTCCGACACACTTCAGCGCCTCCTTCGCCGCCCTCGCCGACGCCACCCGCCGTGGCGTCCTCGACCAGCTCGCACGCGGCGACGCCTCCATCACCGATCTGGCCGACAAGTTCGAAATGACCCTCACGGGCATGAAGAAACACGTCGGCGTGCTCGAGTTGGCCGGCCTCGTGACCACCGAAAAGGTCGGCCGCGTGCGCACGTGCGGCATCGGCCCGTGCCGTCTCGAGAAGGAAATGGCGTGGATCGCGCGTTACCGCCAGAGGTGGGACGCGCGCTTTGAAGCGCTGGACGATGTCATCGACGAACTCAAACGACAGGAGAAGGCTCGTGGTCGCAAGAGAAGAAAGTGAACCTCAGCTCACGACGGTACAAAAGAAGTCGGAGCGCGAGGTCGTTGTCACGCGGACGTTCGACGCGCCAGCGCGGCTCGTGTTCGAGGCATGGTCCAAGCCCGAGTTGTTCAAGAAGTGGTGGGTGCCCCGCTCCATGGGCATGACACTTCGCTCGTGCGAGATGGACGTGCGCACCGGCGGCACATACCGCCTGGTGTTCGGCGACGATCCTGCGAACACGATGGCGTTCTTCGGCAATTACCTCGAGGTGGTGTCTGACAAGCGCATCGTCTGGACGAACGAGGAAAGCGGTGACGCGGGATCCGTCACCACCGTGACGTTCGAAGAACGCGACGGCAAGACGCTGCTCGTCATGAGCGAGCTGTATCCCACGAAGGAAGCGCTCGACGAGGCCGGCACCGGCGCGCAGGAAGCGACGCTCGAGACGTTCGGACAGCTCGACGAACTGCTCGCCGAGCTATCCGCGCGTTGACTCCGTTCGCGGTGAATCCGGAGGAGTACAAGGTCGACGCGACGGCCTTGGCCTAAGCGGCTCCGGCGGCAGCGAAATTGTTTGCGGGATCCGCGCGGCCGCCGTCGAGCGATCCGCACGTGGCGAATTGGATCGACGCGTCTTCCCGATCAAGTCGAGTATCACTTCGAGTGCGAGACAATAACTATTGCGCGTTGAATCCGCGCACGCATTACATCCGATCCCGCCGCGGCAAGGCGCATTCGATCACGGTGCCGCGCGGTGATCGGGGCAGAATACGCAGCACGCCGCCGAGGGCTTCGAGGCGTTCGCGCATGCTGGTCATGCCGAGTCCTTTGCGGCGGGCGCTGGGGATACCGACGCCGTCATCGCAGATACTCAGCAGGAGCAGGCGCGGCGTGATCTGGGTGCTGACATCGATGCGAGTCGCCTCGGCGTGGCGGATGGCATTGGAGACGGCTTCCTGGCAGACGCGGTAGAGCGCTTCTTCGTGGCTTTGTTCCTGCTGCACGTAGTCGTTGAACTGCATGTTCAGGCCCATTGATTCGGGCAACATGCGCTGCAACAGCGGTTCCAGTGCGGCCGGCAGTCCTTCATCGCGGAGTCGCTCAAAGCCGATCAGCGCTCGGCTGCCCTTGGAAATCATCTCCTGATCGGGGTCGGGTGGCGTCAGTTCGCGCAGCAGGGCGCGCAATTCGGCGAATCCGGTCTGCGCCAGTTCGTGCACGCGCAGTGCGCGCCGTTCGCCCTCCTGCGGATCGCGGCGCCAGGCCTGCGGCAGGCTTTGCGACAGCAGGCTCATCGAGCTGAGAATCTGGGTGACATTGTCGTGCAGGTCGCGGGCCAGGCGCTGGCGCTCGGCAAGGATGGCCGCTTCGCGCGAATCGGCGGCCAGGCGCAGATTCTGGATCGCCACCGCAAGATGATTGGCGACAATTTCGAGACTGGTCACGTCGAGCATGTCGAACGGTCGATCCGATTCCACATTGAGCACACCCAGAACCTGACCGCGCCATTGGACCGGGATGGCAAGTTCAGCGCAGGCCGGAGCAACCCCTGGCGGATTGACGTAGCGCGGATCGGCGGCAACATCGTTGACGACCTGGGTGCGCCGTTCACGTGCAGCGGCACCCATGATGCCGGTGGCAATCGGCAGTCGATCGACCTGCTGTATACGATGCTTGTAGTCGCCGCCACGAATGCGGATCTCGAGAAAATCCGGATCATCGGGATCGATCAAAGGAATATCGACATTGGCGAAACCGAGCGTCTGGTGCACGGCATCGGCGACGCGTTGCAGCATCACGTCCAGATCATCGGACAGGCTGACGGTTGCAGTGACTTTGGCGAGCAGGACGAAGCGCGCGGAGCGGCGCTTCTCCTCGCTGTAACGGCGGGCATTGTCGATGGCGATCGCGGTGTGCCGGGCGAACAGTTCCAATAGGCCGAGGTCTTCCGGTCCGAACCGCCGCGGCGGCGCGACACCGACGCCGAAGAAGCCAACCAGTTGTCCGCGCAAGTGGATCGGCAGGCCGATCACCCGATGCTCGGCAAGCTCGGGCAAGGTGACATCGGGTAGGTCGCCGTAGCGGATGGCCACCGCCGCCCCGGATTGCAGCACATGACCAGCGAGCCCGACACCGCGGCCCATCTCGGCACCGAGTTCACGCGCGGGCATCCGATACACCGCTTCGGTGCGGATCACATCGCGGCTGCGATCGTAGAGACCGATGCTGCCGTCGTCGGCACCAATCAACTCGCAGGCGCTACGGACAATGCGCTCGAGCAGGGGCACGAGCTCAAGCTCGGCCGAGATGTCCTCCACCATCTGTCGCAGGGCCATCTGCCGTTCTTGCTCGCCGGGGCGTGTTTGCGTCATTGAGACTAGGCGACTCCACGCGCGCGCAGTACCGACGAAAGACAGGGAGCGCATTCGTCGAGATTCCAGTTCAGCCGTTGCAGCAGGCGCTGCCAGACCGCATCCAGCGGCGCCGACAGGCGCAGACGCTGCTGCAGCACCGGATGCTCGAATTCGAGCACGGCCGCATGCAGGAGCAACTGGTGTACGCCAAATTCGATCTTGAACAGACGATTGTGCTCGGTGCGACCGTGGCTGGTATCGCCAATAAGATGATGCGAGACGTGATGAAAATGTTTGCGGATCTGCCGGTAGCGCCCCGTCTGAGGGTTGGCCTCGATCAGGGCGTAGCGTTGTTCGGGATATTTTCCGAGGGCAATCGGCACCGTGGTCGTGGCCAAGGTACGAAAACGCGTGAGCGCTGGCTTGCGCGGCGAGTTGTCGCGCACATCGGGCAGGGCATAGTCGATCTCGCCCTGTTCGGCCGGCCAGCCGCGCACGACGCCGAGGTAACGCTTGTCGACTGTGCGCGCCATGAACTGACGACCGAGCGCTCCGGCGATCTCGGCATTGCGTGCCGCCAGCACCAGGCCACTGGTCGCGCGATCCAGCCGATGGACCAGATGGATGCTGCCGCCGAGCTGCTGGCGCAGGGTGGCCAAGAGGTCGACCTCGACATCGGTAGCGAGCCGGCTGGCATGGGCGAGCAGACCGGCCGGCTTGTTGACGGCAATCAGGTGCTCGTCCTGATGCAGGATTTCGATTTCGGGTGTGTTGCTCATCGCGCAATTGTAGAACGCGCCCGCGATGGTGATCTGTCAAAAGCGCGCCTGCCCTTCACAATCGAAAACCCGATCACAGGCCGCCGCCCCGAGCGGCATCGCTTTGTGGCATGGTGTACTGAACAATTGCAGGATGGGATGCATGGCTACGGATGATCACGCCACCGCGCTGGCGGCCTTGCTGAATGAGCTGAGCAGGCTCGGAACGATGGAGCGCCAAAAGCGCATCGATCGCCTGCAGCGGGATGATCCGGCCTTGGCCGCCGAACTGGCCAGCGCACTGGCACTGCAGCAAACGCTGGCTCAGCCAGATGGCGCATCGCCACTCGACGTGGCCGCGCTCAAACTCGATCGACTCGGCGAATTCCGCGTGCTGTCGCTGATCGGTCAGGGCGGCATGGGCGCGGTGTTCCTGGCCGAGCAGGACAATCCGCGCCGCAAGGTTGCGCTGAAATTGATGCGCCAGGCGGGTGCGGATGCCGAATCCGCGCGTCGCTTTCGCCGAGAGGGCGCGGCCCTGGCCCGGCTCGATCACCCGGGCATTGCCCGTGTTTATGCCGCCGGCGTTGAGCAGCATGCGCTCGGTCCCCTGCCCTATTTCGCGATGGAATATGTCGACGGTGTCAGCCTGATCGAACACGCCGCCGCACACGGGCTTGATCAGACCGCGCGACTGCGCCTGATGGTCGCAATCTGCCAGGCGGTCCAACATGCGCATCAGCGCGGTGTTCTGCACCGCGATCTGAAACCGGCGAACATCATGGTCGACGCCGCCGCCCAACCGCGCATTCTCGACTTCGGCATCGCCCGCCTGCTCGATGATCCCGAGCACGGCACCCGTCTCACCGAAGTCGGTCAGATCGTTGGCACCCTGCCCTACATGAGCCCCGAGCAGATCAATGGCGACGAGGCGGCCATCGATACCCGCGCCGATGTCTATTCACTGGGTGTGATTCTCTATGAGCTGCTCAGCGGCAAACGGCCACGTGAGTTCGAGCCGGGCACCTCATTGATGCAGGCGGTCGCACGCGCCATGCGGCAGCCTCTGGTCGCCTTGGCCGAAGTCAATCCGGACTGCGCAGGTGATCTGGATACGTTGACGATGAAGGCGCTGGCCGAAGATCCGGCCGAGCGCTATGCCTCGGCCTCGGAGCTGGCCGCCGATATCGAGCGCTATCTGCATGATCAACCGATCCTGGCGCGACCACCCAGCGCCTGGTATGTGCTGCAGAAATTCTCGCGGCGCCATCGCGCCCTGGTCGGCGCATCGGTACTCGGATTGGCTGCTCTGATTCTGAGCACGATGATCGCGCTCAATGCCGCCTGGCGCGAACGCGAGGCGCGCGAGTCCGCTGAGCGCAGCGCCGCGATTGCGACGTCGGTGCGTGGCTTCATGGACGAGATGTTCCAGGCGGCAATGCCGGAATCGGCACTGGGCCGCGAGATCAGCGTGCGCGAGGTGGTCGATCAGGCCAGCCTGCGTCTGCAGAACGCGCCGCCGGAAGATCCTGTTGTTGCTGCTGAGTCCGGGCTGTCCCTCGGCGCAGTCAATCTGGCGCTGGGTCGATTCGATCAGGCCGGTGCCCTGGTTGATGGCGCCATCACACTGCTGACGGCACAGGGCGCCAGCGCAGACCGTCAACGCTTCGAGGCTCAGATCCTGCGCCTGCAGATCACTGCGGCGCGCGAAGCAGATGCGGCAGCCGAGCAAGGCGCGCGTGATCTGGTCCAGGAAATCCAGCGCAGTCAGGGCGCACAGAGCGTGCTCGCGCTCGAAGCGGCCTCTCTATTGGCTGACATCCTGCTGAGGCAAAGCAAGTTCAAGGAGGCGATCGACGGCTATCACCAGGTACTGGGCGCACCGCTCGCTGTATTGCCCGATGACCATCGGGTACGCGAGGGCGCACTGGCCAATCTGGCCGTTGCCCTGCGCGGCAGCGGCGATCTGCCAGCGGCCATCGCGGTGCTGACTGCGTTGGAACAGCAAGTCAGCCGGCGTCGCGGCCCCGAGCATCCGGCCACGCTCAGCGTGCTCAACAATCTCGCCATCGCGCTGCAGAACAGCGGCGACCGCGAATCCGCCTTGGCCCTGTATGACCGCGCCTATGCCGGTCGCAGCAAGGTGCTCGGCGTCAGTCATCCCGATACGCTCAATGTGCTGCAGAACCGCGCCACCTTGTTGATCGAGAGCGGCAAGCCGGCCGAGGCCGAGCCGGTGCTGCGCCAGTTGCTGACCACGCTCGTCGAGACACGGCAGAAGAATCATCCCGCCGTGCTGGTCGCGATGAATTCACTCGCCTACGCACTGGAAGATCTGGGCAAACTCGACGAAGCCGAAACCCTCTATCGCGAAACCCTGGCCATCCAGACCGAATCGAGGTCGACCTATTCGGAATCCTTCAGCACGCGCAACAACCTGGCGATGCTGCTGATGCGCCAGGGCGATCTGGTCAATGCGGAGCGCGAATTCATCGCGGTGTTGGATGCCACGACCGAGACACTCGGTGCCGAGCATCCGTACGTCAACATCTTTGGCAACAATTACGGCGAGTGTCTCACCCGGCTCGGTCGCTATGCCGACGCCGAACGCCTGCTGCTCAATACCCATGCGAGTCTCGCCAAGGTCTTGCCGCCGGCGCATGGTCGACTGGTGAAGGCACGCACGCGACTGGCCGAACTCTATGACGCCATGAAAAAGCCCGAGCGCGCCGCCGACTGGCGACAGCCTCCGCCCAGCAAAAAACCCGATTCCAGCACGGCCGCCGAGGCCGCGCCGGAGTAGGCCGCGTTCTGCATGTGGCCTGCTGAAGTTCGTTGCGGGTCAGTCGTGGCGCAGGTGCGCAGGCAGCATCTTGTTCGGCAGATTGCTGGTAGCCGTCCAGTTCAAATCGCTGTCCATCGCATGCAGGATCTCTTTGCCGGCGGTGTTTGAGCTGCCGAGTTCATTGAAGATCAGCTGCACCGCGCAGCGACCATCATCGAGCGTGCCGATATTGATGGCACTGAGTTCGACCGTAGCGTAGTCGGCTGCCTGGCTGAAGCCGTCGTCACCATTGACCGGACAGCGATCATTGCTGCGATAGAACTCGGCAACGTTGAGCTTGAGTTCGCTGCCGACGAGGTTGGCCATGCTGACTTTCGCGCGATGCGTGTAATCCTGATAGGCCGGCAGGGCGATCGCAGCAAGAATGGCCACCACGACAAACCCGCCGATCGCAATCACCACACCTGCCACGATGCAGCCGCTGTTGCTTGATTTGCTCGGCGTGACGAAGACCGGATGATTGCCCGCGGGCATCGACGGCGGCAACCCCGCGGTGGCAATGCCCAGCTCGGCCGCGACCTGGGACAGGGGTACCCACTGCGCCATGCCTTCGCGCCAGACCAGGCTGTTGAGCGTGACTTCACCGCGCTGGTAGGCGTTGTAGAGATACGAATCAGCCACCGGGCCCTGCTGCTGGCGTTGTTTGTCGGCATAGAACCAGGCTTGGGTCATCGCATGCTCCGAAAGGTAGGCGACAAGTTTATCCTGTCGATGGTCGATTCAGCGAGCACTCGGCCAATTCAGTGGCGCAGCCGATCGATCGCCCGACCCAGGCCGGCCAGGGTCATCGGATACATGCGGTCACCGATCAACTCACGCGTCATCGAGATCGAGGGCGTATAGCCCCAGGCCTGCTCAGGTATCGGATTGAGCCAGACCGCGCGCGCATACACATCCAGCATGCGGCGCATCCAGATGGCGCCCGCTTCCTCGTTCCAGTGCTCGATCGATCCACCGGGTTGACTGATCTCGTAGGCACTCATGCTGGCATCGCCAACAAAGATGAGTTTGTAATCGGCCGGATACTTGTGCAGCAGATCGAAGGTGCTGGTGTGCTCGCTGTAACGCCGCGCATTGTCTCGCCAGACCCGCTCGTAGAGAAAATTGTGGAAGTAGAAATGCTCGAGGTGCTTGAACTCGCCCTTGGCCGCCGAGAACAGTTCTTCGCAGACCCGCACGTGTTCGTCCATTGAACCGCCGACATCAAGAAACAGCAGCACCTTGACCGCATTGTGGCGTTCCTTCTGCCAGTGCAGATCGAGCCAGCCACCATTGCGTGCGGTCCCATCGATGGTGCCGGGCAGATCGAACTGATCGGCCGCGCCGGTGCGCGCAAAGCGACGCAACTGACGCAAGGCAAGCTTGATATTGCGGGTGCCCAGCTCGATCTGGTCGTCGAGATTGCGAAACGCGCGTTGCTCCCAGACCTTGACTGCGCTGCGCCCTTTGGAGACACCACCCACGCGCATGCCCTCGGGATTGAAACCGCCGTTGCCGAACGGCGAGGTGCCTCCGGTGCCGATCCAGCGATTGCCGCCTTGATGCCGTGCCTGCTGTTCCTTCATGCGTTCTTCGAACTGGCGCATCAGCTCTTCGAGCCCGCCGAGCGACTTGAGTTTGGCCTTGTCCTCGTCCGATAACACCAGCTCGGCTTGGAGCCTGAGCCAATCCTCGGGGATGGCGCCGGCCTGTTTGGCGAATACCGCCTCGACACCCTTGAAGTAAGCGGCGAAGACGCGATCAAAGCGGTCGTACTGGGTTTCGTCCTTGACCAGGCAGAGCCGCGCCAGCGCATAGAACTCGTCCATCGACGCCTGCGCCAGCCCGGCCTTCAAGGCCTCAAGCAGGCTGAGGAATTCAGTCAGGCTGGTCTTCAGACCACCGGAACGCAGCGCGAGTAGAAACGAGATCAACATGGTCTTTCCTGCTCAGTAGCGATCCCCAGAAATATGCCGTTCGCGTTTCCGCGGCCAGCGGCGGGTGCGCACAAGCGAACTCGTGCGTTGGTAAAGCGGGGCTTGCCCCGCTGCATTGGCCCTGGCTTGGTTCGGGGCTTAAGCTCAAAATCAACATCAAAAGCAGCGGGGCAAGCCCCGCTCTATGGCTCTCAACAGCGGAGCTGGTCAATCCCCTCGGGGACAACGGCGACAGCAACGGCACAGCAGCAGGGTGTGCCCCCAATTACAGCAAAGTCAACTGCGACGCGACATGAAGGCGAGCTTCTCGAACAGATGCACATCGGCTTCGTTCTTGAGCAGGGCGCCGTACAGCGGTGGAATCTGCTTGCGGGCATTGGTCTCGCGCAGGGCTTCGAGTGGAATGTCTTCGGCCAACAGCAGCTTGATCCAGTCGAGCAATTCCGAGGTACTCGGCTTCTTTTTCAGCCCCGGAACTTCGCGCAGGCCGAAGAAGGACTGCAGGGCCTCGTTGACCAGATCGCGACGCAGCTTGGGAAAATGCACGTCGACGATGCGCGTCAGCGTCTCGGCATCGGGAAAGCGGATGTAGTGGAAAAAACAGCGGCGCAGAAAGGCATCGGGTAGTTCTTTCTCGTTGTTGCTGGTAATGATGACGATCGGGCGATGTATGGCGCTGATCGTCTCACGGGTTTCGTGCACGAAGAAATCCATGCGGTCGAGCTCGCGCAGCAGATCGTTGGGGAACTCGATGTCGGCCTTGTCGATCTCGTCGATCAGCAGCACCGCGCGCTGCTCGCTCTTGAACGCCTCCCAGAGTTTGCCGGGAATGATGTAATTCCGGATATCGCTGACTCGCTCATCGCCGAGCTGGGAATCGCGCAGGCGCGATACCGCGTCGTACTCGTAAAGCCCATGCTGTGCCTTGGTGGTCGACTTGACGTGCCACTCGATCAGCGGCGCCTGCAGGGCTTCGGCGACCTGTTCGGCGAGCAGGGTCTTGCCGGTGCCGGGCTCGCCCTTGATCAACAACGGGCGCTGCAAGGTGATCGCAGCATTGACCGCGAGCTTTAGCTCATCGGTGGCGACGTAGGCGGCGGTACCTTCAAAACGCATGGGCGGCATCTCGGTTCAGGATGCCGCCATCTTATCTGCCTGCGCTGGAGCTTGCCCTCAGCCGCCGGGCGGACGCTCCCCACCGAGTGTCCGCAACGGATGCCGGCCGCCTATTCGTAGCGCAGCGCCTCGATCGGATCCAGCGACGCGGCCTTGGAGGCCGGCATGATGCCGAAGATCACACCGACCATGGCCGAGAAGCCCGCCGCTGCCATCACCACCCAGAGCGGCACGCTGGCCGGTGGAAAGTTCGGGATCAGGCTCGCGATGCCGGCGCCCGCGGCGAAGCCGAGCACGATGCCGATCAGGCCACCAAGCAGGGCGAGCAGACCGGCTTCCAGCAGGAACTGGACGAGGATGTCGTTGCGCGTGGCGCCGAGCGCCTTGAGGATGCCGATCTCGCGGGTGCGTTCAGTGACCGAGACCAGCATGATGTTCATGATGCCGATGCCGCCGACCAGCAACGAGATGCTGACAATGCCACCGAGCACCGCCGTCGTCATGGTGGTGATCTGCTCGAACTGCTTGACCACCGAATCCGCCGCCTCGACCTTGAAGTCATCTTCAGCACCGGGCTTGAGATCGCGCGAGATGCGGATGGCGCGCTTGACGCGTTCGCGCACGTCTTCGACTTCATCGATGTTGGACACCGTGAAAGACACCGAGAGGAAAGGATCGCGATCGTGGCCCATCAGGGCGCGGCCGACATCGAACGGGATGATCACGTAGTTGTCCTGGCTGAAGCCGAGGATCTCTCCGCGCTTCTCCATCATGCCGACGACCTTGAACCATTCGTTGCCGATCCTGAAATATTCGCCGACGGGATTTTCCGGCATCTTCAGATCATCACGCAGTTGACTACCGATCACAGCGATCCGGCGATGGCCGCTGTCGTCACTCTCGACGATGAAGCGACCGTACTCCGGATAGCGGGCGCGCACCGCCTGGAACTCAGCGGAGGTGGCGAACATGTCCGGCGTGCTGTTGCGGCCCTTGTAACTGGCACTGCCCGCCTGAATCTGCATCATCGGGGCGATCGCCCCGATGCCCGGTACGCGTCGGCGCAGCGCTTCGACATCCTTGAAATGGATGTTGTTGATCTTGCCGGTACGGAAGTTTTCATTGTTGTTTTCGGCGCGCAGGTTCAGCGTACCAGCGCCGATATCGGCGAACTGACTCTTGATCGATTCCGAAAACCCTTGCACCAGAGACACCACCGCGATCACCGAAGCGGTGCCGATCAGGATGCCCAGCGTGGTCAGAAAGCTGCGCATGCGATGCGCCATCAGGCTGATCATC
This sequence comes from Lysobacterales bacterium, assembly GCA_043738015.1. Classification (GTDB taxonomy): domain Bacteria; phylum Pseudomonadota; class Gammaproteobacteria; order Xanthomonadales; family Ahniellaceae; genus 0-14-3-00-62-12. The sequence continues at coordinate 27,786 of JAYSZM010000116.1, read as the reverse complement.
GCCGCACGGAAAGCCTCAAGAAAAACGTTCATGCCTGCGCCTGACTGGGTTGCGGGTGGGCGGTATCGCTCAGGATCTTGCCGTCGCTGACGCGGATCGTGCGTGCGCAATGCGCGGCGATATCGGGTTCGTGGGTTACTACCACCACGGTCTGGCCCTGGCGGTGCAACTCATCGAACAGCGCCATGATCTCGGCCGAGGTCTTGGAGTCGAGATTGCCGGTGGGCTCGTCAGCGAGCAGGATCGAAGGCTCACCGACCAGGGCACGCGCAACAGCCACACGCTGACGCTGACCACCAGACAACTGGTTGGGCCGATGGCCAAGTCGGTCGCCGAGGCCAACCTTGCGCAACGCCTCGCGCGCGCGACGATCACGCTCCGCCGCGGGCAGGCCGCGATAGACCAGGGGCTGCATCACATTCTGCAGCACGGTCATGCGCGGCAGCAGATGAAAGCTCTGGAAAACGAATCCGATTTCCTGATTGCGCACACGCGCCAGCTCGTTGTCGTTCATCGTCGAGGTGTCGCGTCCGTTGAGCACATAGCGACCTTCGGAGGGTGAATCCAGACAGCCGATCAGATTCATCAGGGTCGATTTGCCCGAACCGGATGCGCCGATCAGCGCGACGTACTCATTGCGGCCGATATGCAGGTCGACACCATTGAGCGCGAGAATTTCCTCCTCGCCCATCTGGTAGCGCTTGACGATGGAGGAAAGCTCGATCATTCGTCATCTTCCTGCTCGGCCTTGGCCTTGGCAGCAGCCTTGGCCTTGTCGTCCTTGTCCGTGGACTCGCTGAGGCGATCGCCTTCCTTGATCTGCCGCAGCGCCTTGGCGGGCCCCGTGATGATGCGGTCACCGACCTTCAGACCACTCGTCACCTCATCCCAACTGTCGTCGGAAATGCCGGTCTGGACACTGGCCTTGTGTGCCCGCGCATCGCGCCACACCCAGACGTGGCGCTCAAGCTTGCCGCTTTCACCGGTTTCACTGACCACGGCCTCGACCGGCACCGCGATGCGCTTGCCGCCATCATTGAGAAAGATGTCGGTGCGTGCACTCATGCCCGAACGCAGTTCCATATCCTCGGGCGCCTGCAACAACACGGTTACCTTGTAAGCGCGACCTTGCAGTTCGACCGTCGGCGCCAAGGCAATCTGCTCGACCACACCCGGGATCGCGCGCTCCGGATAGGCTGCCGCATAGACGTCGGCTTTTTGTCCGACCACGATGTTGGCGATATCAGCCTCATCGACCTTGAGCTCAGCCTGGATCGCCGAAGTGTCGGCAATTTTCATCAACTGGGCACCGGCCAAAGCCATTGTCGAGGGAATCGCGGTCTCGCCGACCTTGATCGGCAAGGCGACCACAGTGCCGCTGATCGGCGCCAGGATATCGGTTTTGGCCATCTGCTCGCGCGCTTCCTTCAATACCGCATCAGCACGACGCAGGGCTTCCTCGCTGCTCTTGAGTTCGACCCGCGCCAGTTCCAACTGATTGCGATCCTCATCGAAGCGACTCTGGTCGATCATCCGTGCCTCGATCAACTTGTTGCTGCGCTCGAACTGCTTCTGGCGCAGTGACAACGCAACGCGCTGCCGCTCGATGCTGATCACACCCTGACGGCGGCTGGCTTCCTCGCGTTCGATGGCGTTGCGATAGGTCTCCGGATCGAGTGTCAGCAACACCTGGCCGGCAACCACGGCGTCGCCTTCCTTGACGGTGATTGAGCGGACCTTGGCAATCAGCTCCGAGGTGAGATTCACCTCGGTGCGATAGGCCAAGGTGCCCGAAGCCAGGATGGTCGGCCGGATTTCCTGCTCGGCGACAGTGTCGAGCTTGACCTCGGTGCCTTTTTCGCCGCGCATTTTCTTTACGCCGATTGGCAGCACGATCACCACCAGGATGATGACCAGTAGCAACCATTTTTTCTTGGAGTTCATGCGCGGATCTCAAAGCGGAGGAGTGGGGCGTGCAAAATTTCAGTGGGTGGCGACAGCGAATGCCGCCATGCCGCCGTAGATGATCAGGCTGGGAATGAGGGCCACCACAATGGCCTGCAGCCAGCTTGATCGAGTCCAGACCCGCCAGCCGAGTGCGGTGAGCGCGATCGTCCACAGATTCAGCAGGCTGAAGCCTTTGGCCAGACCACTCCAGGTATGTTCGGGCGGAAGCTGCACCAGCAACGGATCGACATTGGTCAGCATCAAGGTCTCCATTCCCGTCTGCGGTTCCATCATGAACACGCCAACGATTGCGACGACCAGGCCCAGTTGAGCGGGCACGCCAGACCAGCTGACCAGGCTCAGGCCTTGGCGGAATGACACCGCACCGCCGGTGATCTTGCCGGCCAGCATGTAGTAAAGCGCGAGCAATGCCGTGAAAATCGCGATCATGATGGGTGCAACGACCGCGCCAATGGCGCCCATAACCGGGGCCGAGGGATAGACACTCTTGGCCTGGGCAATCTCACTGGCGCTCATCTCTTTGCCAGACATGCTGATCTGGTGTTCGATGCTCCAATCGGAGTCGACCTTGTTGAAATAACTCAGGGTCATGACCACGGTCAGCACGACCAGCAGGATCAAGGGCAGCCAGAATGTCGGCTTCTCCTTGAGTTCGGCAAAGGTCTTGGCCGGTTCGACAAAAATATTGATCAGGTGTGACATGTGCTGCTCCTTTCCCCGGTTGCGCGAATGGCCAAGCTGCAATGGCATGGCCGCCGATGCCCGACAGAGTGCGCCAGCGCGGCCATAGGGACAAGTGACGAGCGACGAATTCGCGCATGTCAGTTGTCATATCGGGGATCCTGCACGCCACCATGTCCCTGGCATGCTTCAATCGCGGTCAGAGTCCGTGACGGAGATCAGTTCCATGGCCGAAGACAGCGCCGGCAATCGGCGGGTTCCGATTGATGCCCAGATGCGCCTGTCGTTCCGACGCAATGCGGCTGCAGCACTTCGACGTCGCAGCGATCGCTATCTGTCCGGGATGGCGATGAGCATGGCGCAGTGGCCGATCATCGGCGCCTGTGGTCTGCTCGGAATTTATTATTGGGGATGGACGCCCCTGCACCTGCTGGTTCTGATGATCGCCGGCGCCGGACTTGCGATCGTCGCCGATCTTCTCCGCTGGTTGATCGCCCGGCGCAGCATGCTGGCCGAATACCAGGCGATGCAGGACGACCGCCTGGTCTGGCTGATGGTCGCCGCCCAGCAGGCCGGTCGCGACGGGATCGCCGCCGATCAGCTCGGACCGAAGTCCCCTGGACTGGCCATTCTGTTCGACTTCGCGGTGGGTGCTCTGGCCATTTATTTCCTGCTGCAGCAGGTTCAGTCGATGGGGCTGGATCTGGCCGGCGTGCTGCAGCAGGGTGGCTCGCTGCGCGCGGCACTGATCGCGGTATGCGTCGCGCCAGTCTGCACCCTGCTCGCTGCCCTCAGCACCAGCAGGCGCAGCGAGGAGCACGGCTATGACGAATTGGAGTCACGTGCCGGCGGGCGCGGCGTGGGCCTGCTCCTGCTTTCCGGCGCACTCGCCTACTTCGGAGATGACCAGGCACGTACGCTGATGATCGTGATGTACAGCGGAAGCCTGATCGTCGGCCTGCTCGCGATGTTCGGCGTGGCGTTGATGTACAGCGAACGCGCCTGGCTGAGCCGCCACCTGGCTTCAACATCGAGCCCGATCACGGCTGACCCGGACGCCACGTCAACGCGTGCACCGCGCTCAAACAAGCGCAAGCGCTAGTGGCCTGCCAATGATAAGCAGGAGCTGCAGGTGTAGACCGTGGCATTCCCCACTGCTCCCTGTCTTTGCTCATGTAGAGCAGGGCTTGCCCCGCTGCTCTGGGCCTTCGGAATCAAAATATCAGAGGCAGCGCGGCAAGCCCCGCTCTTGCACGGGCCACGACAGGACGAGAGCAACCGGTGATCCTCATCTCCTGAACCGGAGCACAGAATCAGCGCTGCGCCCTTGCGTTTTGCCAGCGGCTCGGCCAAGGTGGGTGCTGCATCCCGGTCCGAATTCTCGTGCGCGTACGCAACAAGTCGAATCCTTCCATGGCAGCCGGAGCCGCTGGCGATCCCGAGCCGCTTGATCTGCTGAGTCCGCGCGCCGCACACACCAGTGCCGGCGAGTTGCGGTTCGCCCAGCTCGGCATTGCCCAGTTTGCGCTGCGCAGCGCGGATCCAGCCGCCGTGCATGCCGAGATCGCCGCCCGTATCGCCGCCGCACCCACCTTGCTGACGCGCGCCCCGGTGGTGCTCGATCTTTCCGCGCTCGATCCGTTACCCGATACGGCGCTGACCCAGTCGCTGTTTGAAGCGGTGCGCAGCGCCGGCCTGCTTCCAGTCGGACTCACCCATGGATCGATCGGCGAGGAAACCCTTGCGCGCGCGCTGGAAGTGCCACTGTTCGCCAGGTTTCGCGCCGGCACGGACTTGCCGCCGACGCCGGTCAGCGAACGCACGCCGGCGTCCGCAGCGCGCGCTGCCGTGATGACCGCGCCAGCCACAACGGTGGGCATGCACCATGCGCTGCCGGTACGCTCGGGCCAGCAGGTCTATGCGCGTCAACGCGATCTGATCCTGACGGCGATGGTCGGCAATGGCGCCGAAGTGATTGCCGATGGTTCGATCCACATTTACGGCACGCTGCGCGGTCGTGCGCTGGCCGGTGCCAGCGGTGATACAGCGGCGCGGATCTATTGCCAGAATTTCCAGGCCGAATTGATCTCGATCGCCGGCCAGTACCGCGTGTTCGAAGAGATCAGCGCCGATCTGCATGGCAAGCCGGTGCAGGCCTGGTTGGAAGACGACAAATTGCGTATCGCGCCCCTAGTCTAGTTTGACGGCGCAGAAAATCATTCTTGGAGATTGCGGCTTTGACAGAAATCATCGTAGTAACGTCCGGCAAGGGCGGCGTGGGCAAGACCACCACCAGCGCGAGCCTCGCGGTCGGATTGGCCAAGCGTGGCCGCAAGGTCGCGGTGATCGACTTCGATGTCGGACTGCGCAATCTGGATCTGATCATGGGCTGTGAACGTCGCGTGGTGTACGACTTCGTCAATGTCATCCAGAACGAGTGCACCATCAAGCAGGCGCTGATCAAGGACAAGCGCTACGACAGTCTCTACGTCCTGGCTGCCTCGCAGACGCGCGACAAGGATGCGCTGACCAAGGAGGGCGTCGAGCGCGTGCTGAACGAGTTGCGCGAAGCGGACTTCGACTACGTCGTCTGCGATTCGCCAGCCGGCATCGAGAAGGGCGCTTTCCTTGCCATGTACTTCGCCGACAGGGCGATTGTCGTGGTCAATCCTGAGGTCTCTTCGGTGCGCGATTCCGATCGCATACTCGGCCTGCTCGCCAGCAAGACGCGGCACGCCGAAGTCGGCACACGCCGAGTCGAGCAGCATCTGCTGTTGACCCGTTACAACCCCGAACGGGTGGCGCGCGGCGACATGATGAGCATTGCCGATGTCGAGGAGATTCTTGGCCTCGAAATTCTTGGCGTCGTGCCGGAATCCGAAAGCGTGCTGGCCGGATCCAATGCCGGCACGCCAGTGATCCTCGACAACGAATCTCCTGCCGGACAGGCCTACGACGATGCTGTCGGTCGCCTGCTCGGTGACAGCCTGCCCATGCGCTTCACCGAAGCGCAGAAGAAGGGCTTCCTCTCGCGACTGTTTGGAGCCTGAGCATGGGTATCTTTGATTTCCTCAAGCCACGTCCGGTCAATACAGCTTCGGTCGCCAAGGAACGTCTGCGCATCATCGTGGCGCAGGAACGCGCGCAGCGCGGTGCACCGGACTATCTGCCGACCCTGCGCCGCGAAATCCTCGAAGTGCTGAAGAAATACGTCAACGTCGATCCCGATGCGATCCAGGTCAAGGTCAGCCACGAAGGCGGGCATGAACTGCTTGAGCTTTCGGTCGCACTGCCCGACAAGTCGCCGCACTGAGCGCCTCGACGCTGAGCGGGGCCGGTCTGACGCCGTCATCGGATCGCAGCTGAAACGCGCGCCCGAGCTTCGGGAAGCATGCTGGAGGTCGACGCCTGCTCGATGCCGAGCGCAGGCTTCAGGCCTGGTCTGATCCGACGAAGTCCCAGCCTGCCCCGCTCGTTCGATCAGCCGACGTGAAGATCTCGACATCGCCGAACCGAGCGCAGAAGAACAGAGGCGCGCTCGGCTTCGTCATCTGTTTGGTGACGATAGCTGAGCGCATTCTTGTCGTGCATCTCTGAGATCTGCCTCGCCGACACCGCCGCGCATTCAAGGCGGCATCTCGCAGAGTTGCCCTGCAGAAGAACACGTCATTCTGGTGAAATGCTCCACAGATAGTCACGACGGCGCACCGGATTGCCCTACAGATTCAGCTTTGAGCAGAGGGCGAGACCGCCGCCTCATGTGTTCGCTGCACCCGCTCCCTGCCCTGCCCGCACCCAGACCGCAGAGAGCCAGGCGCATCCACCTGTCACATATGACAGCTGGTTCGACGCGCCTATGCCGACTACAACAGAGACTCCGCGAATTCGAATACGCAAGCTTGATGGTATCCAGGCGCCGCGAGGTCGCATGCGCGGACGCCGCGGCCGGTGTTCGATTCGGCGCAACCGACTTTGTACAGGAGCTGCATATGCGCATCATCACCAAGCCCAGTTTTGATCCGGCGCGTCGTGCGCGGGCGGAGCATGACTCATCACCGTCCGGTGCTTCGCGTTCGCGTTTGCGCATGCTGCTGGCAACCCTGTTGATCGCACTGCTCGCGGGCTGCTCAGCACCGGAACAGGTTTCAACACCGCCTGCCGAAGAAGTCGCGCCCGCAGCCGCAGCGAGCGCGCAGGCGAAGTCTCTTATGCTGGCCGCCGCTGCGCCGCCGAGTTGTGCCGCGCCGGCGTCCTGGTTCCCGTCGACGCAGACGCCGGAGCCCGATCCGAACGTGGACTTCAACAGTTTCTGTGCATTTCACCAGTGGGCCTGGCAGTCAATGCTGTGGCTGACCCAGCCTGATGGCTCGGGTCGGATGCGCTTCGAGTCGTTTCCGAGCGCGGCTGAAGTGGTCAGCGGTCAGGACAGCGACGTGCCCGGCGGCGCGCTGCAATTGCGTCCGCGCACCAGCAAGACCGACCGTGCTCCCGACTCGCTCAACGAAATCAACCAGGCCGGCCAGGGCGGCATCCTGGTCGATCATCAGGGACGCGCGATCTACTACTCGCAGCATGTCAATCAGGACATGTTCACCGACATCGAGAGCCAGGGCTGGAACCTGCCGAGCGTGCTGAACAGCATGCCGGCGACGGTCGAGTTCAAGACCGGCGATGTCGAACTGAAGGCGGCCTGGAAGATTGTCAGTCCGGGCGAAGATGTCAGTGAACTGATCATTCGCGATGGCATCGTCGACACCCTGGTCAATCGCGACGGCAACATCGTCACCGATCCAACGCGGCCGCTCAAGGTCAAGGCCGCCTTTGTCGGCTTCCATATCGTCGGCTGGGTCAAGGGTCATCCGGAAGCGATCTGGGCGACATTCGAATATTGTCGGAACGCGCCGGACTACGCGCCGCAGCAATCGACCGATAAAGCAGTCAGCGATCAGGATTTCCTGTTCTACACCGCCAACACCAAGGCGATCGAGTGCAATCAGCTCAACGCCTCGGTGCTCAGACTTGATGAAGCGACGCAGACCTTGTCACCGGTGACCGAGGTCTGCCGACAGTTTCCGTTCGGCATGGTCGCCGGCACCACCGACAAGGGCAACGATCTGCCCAATCTCGCCGCGATCACGCAGTTGAATGCCTCGGTACAACAACAGCTGGAGTCTGGGAGTCTGTTGAAAAACTATTTTGAAGTCGGCGCCGAGTGGACTACCGGCACGATCGTACCGAACTCGACCTTGCAGGACACTCTGATTGGCTCGCGTCTGCTCGGCAATGCGGTGATCGAGACCTTCAATCAGCAGGTTCAGAGTCAGAACAACTGTTTTTCCTGCCACAACACGATGATGTTCAATCCGCCTGATCCGAAAATTCAGCCGATGCAGGGCAGCAATATCAGCCTGAGCCACATCATCCTGCGCGCCTTCCTCGACAACCAGGGCAAGTAAGCGGTCCGCGCGATCAGCACGACCATCCGCGTCCGCACCCACTGCACGGAGAATTCCATGTCCAATCCCGTCATCCGCATCCATCCGGCCATCGGTCTCGCCCGCGTTGGCAACAGCAAGGACTACTACCTCGCGCCAGAAACCTCGGCGGGCTTGAGCCAGCCCGGCAGCGCCGTCACCGGTGGCTTGCCGATCAAGCCGGGCACCGAGAACACACCGATCTCCGATGGCGATTTGCGCGACGGCGCAGGCGCGCTGAAGCGGCAGGCACAGCGCTTTCGACTTTACTTGTACGACGACCCCAGCCTGGCCGGACAGTACCCGTACACCGGCAGCGTGCAGGAGGTGCTGATCGGCAGCAGCGTCGGCGGCAAGACGGTACAGGACATCGTCTGGACAGTGCACCTCGCCAACAAGAAGTCCAACTGCTGGATTCTGCAGGAGAGTGTCGCGCCCGGAAGTTTCAGCAGCCTGTCGGCCTATGACAATGGCGCGCTGCCACCACTGCGCAATCTCAATTACGCCGGCAGCAGCGATCCGGCCGATCCGCGCCGGCTGACGGCCCTGGTCATCGACGCGGGCCCGCGCGTGATCCAGGGTGCCTCGGCAGCGCGCATCAACTTCGACTGTTCGAGCACACCGAACTGTTTCAGCGCCGGCAAGCTGCAGCCGCTGCCGAACTATCCGACCTCCTATCCCGCCGACAATTTCAGCCGGCTGTACAACCCGTCGGGCGTCGTCGTCAGTCAGTTGGGGGCGATCGAGACCGATGCCCAGGGCCGCCTGATCGTGATCGGTGGTGAAGGCACCGCCAGCGCCTGGTTCAAGGATGAGAACCGCGATTCGCGCTCGCACGGTGGACCGTTTCCACTGACCGACGATGTCAACAATGACGGTTGGTTCGATGACACCGCCGACGGTCCGGTCAATGCCGTGTTGATATTTAGCGACGGCAGTCAGCTGGCGATTCCGGGAACGGCCTGGGCAGTCTCGACCGACCCGGCGTACGCGCCGCAGATCCGCAATGTGGTGTCGCTATGGGATGAGGTCTATGACACCTGGACGCGCGTATTCGGGCTGGACCCGGCGCTCTACAGCGGCCCGCCCGATCCCGGCAATGCCAGTGGCTACAAGACCGCGTTCAAACCGTCGTTCTCGGACGATATTTTTCCGATCTTCCGCAGTGCGCATCTGCAGATGTTCACCACCGGATTGAATCAGGTCGCGATCGGCTCGCATGCGCGGCTCGACAATCTCAGCGCGACCAGCAATCCGGCCAGCTTTCTCAACGTCAAGTCCTTCATTCGCAGTCCGTATCCGGGCGACAAGGAATTCCAGACCGGTTCGCCCATGATGCCGCTGGCACTTGGTGACACCGGCTCGTCGTTCCTGACACTGACCCAGACCCAATATTTTTTCCTCAACCAGTGGTTCGCAAATCAATTCACCGCAACCCCGGACAAGCCGCTGACTGCGGGCGAGTTGCTCGATCGTGATGCACTGACCAACTGTCTGGGCGGGCGCTTCAGTCCGGGCATCGATCTGACCTTCATCGTGCGCGATCCGGTGTTCTACGACAGCAACTGGAAGGACCCCAATATCGGCCCGTTCCGAATGAACGCCGCCGTGCTCGACTACAGCAAGGCGGTGAAGGGCAAGCCCTTCCTCGGCGTCGGCTATGTACCCGAACGCAGTGAATCGCGGGTCGAACCCGGCGATCTCTGCAAGTTCATGGCCCTGCCCTGGCATACCGACTACAACTCCTGCGCCACCCACTTGCCCTCGCCCAATCCCGGCGGCGATATCGGCAATACCAGCCAGACCGGCGATGGCCGCAACACGACGCTGTTCTGGTCATGGCCGGCGCAGCGCCCGGTATCGGTTTACAGCTGGCCGGATCTGAAGGCCAACAATGGCAAGCTGCCGACCCAGCGCTACTCGGTGCGCGGTGAGGGCACGCGCGCCACGGCCACCTCGGATGGCGCGATCTATCCGGCGCAGAACGTCGGTCGATTCCAGATCCGCGAGGACATGGTCAAGCAATGGCAGAACATTGGTGTGGTGATCCAGGGTGCAGCCATCGATGGCTACAGCTTCGATCAGGGTCTCTATCTCGAAGTGGCGAGCCTGATGTCGGACATCAGCGACACCGTAGTGCCCTGGCCCAACCAGGTCACCGACAAACTGACGCCGACCGGCTAGGTCTGCCCAGATGATGCTGATCGAATCGATGCCACCGACCAGTTGCGACGTGTTGATTGTCGGCGCGGGTCCTGCCGGCAGTGCAACCGCCTTGCGTCTAGCCGATCTGCTGGCGGCCGATGACCGCTCGGCGCGTATCGTGATGGTCGAGACCAGCCATTTCGATAGTTTTCGGATCGGCGAGAGTCTGCCGCCGGACAGCCGCGCCCTGTTCGCTCAACTCGGCGTACTGCCGGCCTTTCTGGATGCGGCTCATCAACCCTGTTGGGGCAGTTGTTCCAGTTGGGGCGACAATGAACTCGGCTTCAACGATTTCGCCTTGAACATTCACGGACACGGCTGGCACGTCGAACGCAATCGCTTTGACGCCCTGCTTGCCGACCAGGCAGCGGACCGCGGCGTCGAGGTCTATGAAGGTTGGCGGGTGCGTGATGCCGTGGCGTTTGTCGATGGCGGCTACCAGATCAGTCTGCGCGATGACGAGCAGCGCGAGCAGACCCTGTCGGCGCGCATCGTGGTTGATGCATCGGGTCAGGCCGGCGTATTCACCCATGCAATCGGCGCCCGCCGCATCTACGATGATCGTCTGGTCTGTATCGCCGGCGTGTTCAATCTAAAAGAAAATTCGAAGATCGATCAGCGCACCTTGCTGGAGGCAGCACCCTACGGCTGGTGGTATTGCGCGCGAATCAATGCCGAGCAGGCGATCGTCTCGGTGACCAGCGATTCCAGCACGGCACGCCTGCACGCACTGTCTTCGTTGGGTTCGTGGTTTGCCCATCTGGCGCGTACCCGGCATATGGGCGAGCGTCTGCATGGCAGCAAGTTGGCCAACGAAGGTCTGCAACCCTGGGCGGCGCCGTGTTTTCATCTGGATCGATCGGTGGGTGCCGATTGGCTCGCCGTCGGCGACAGTGCAATCAGCTATGACCCGATTGCCGCACAGGGCATTCACAAGGCACTCGCGACCGGGATTGCCGCCGCCGAGGCCATCGCGCATCGACTACAGGATCGCCGCGCGGATTTCTCTGATTACAGCGCAGGGCTGGAGGACCGGCACCGCGATTATTTGCGTCTGCGCCAGACACTCTATGCCAGCGAGCAGCGCTGGCCTGACCAACCGTTCTGGCAGGCGCGACGCAAGCTCGGTGCGCTGTTGGTGGCGAGCGCGGCTTGAGCGGGGGCCTTTGATGCGCTTCACTGCGTTCAGCACATCCTAAGACGGACCTTTGCATTTGTAGGATGTGCTGAACGCAGTGAAGCGCATCGCCCGCAATTATTTCTGCAACAAGGCAAGCACCCGCGCCCGCAAGGCGGCTCGCTGGGCGCGTGCCCGCGCCACGTCGTCGGCATCGTGCGTTGCCTGCGCAACCTGCTCGCGCAATGCCCAGTAACGAATCGAATCCTGCTCAGGAAGCAGATCAATCTGTCGGCGCGCTTCGCGCAGATCCGCGCGTTCGAGCGCAAGCAGGACCAGGGCACGGCGCGCTTCGCTCGAAGCCTCGGCGCGTTGACTCAGGGCATCGAGGTCGCGACCTGCCAGCGCCCGCACATGCACCAGCCGATCACGCAGGACGTCGTCCGGGTCGTCGCCGATCTCCTCCGCGAAGCCCGCAGCTGCACGGATCTGGGCGTCGTGATCGCCGCGCTCAAGCGCGAGCATCCCGATGTTCTCCAGTGTATCGAGCAGCTTGACCCGATTGCTGGTGGCGGCAAATTCAACCGCCGCGGCTTCCAACTCGCTGATACAGGTCGAGGCACCCAGGCTGCAGCGGTTGTTGACCACGGCGAGACGCGCGCGCGCGGCCAGATCCGGACGATCGATGGCGAGTGCGTCGGCGACCGCGGATTCGGCCATCCGGATACCCTCCTCGGCAAGGTCCACCGTATACAGCTTGACGCTGACATTGATCTTCGATGACAGCGCACTCGGCAGATCGCCGAGTTGCCGTCGCAAACGCTCGGCGCGCAGGGAGTACTCGATGCTGCCGATCGGGTCGCCGAGTCGATCAGCGGCGGCCGCAAGATTGTGCACGGTCGAGGCCTCGATGCCGGGATTGATCCCATCGTCGACTAGATCAAGCAGCTTCAACCAGACGTCCTTCGCAGTCTCGACTTCACCCGCGCGCAGCAGACTCATGCCGCGGTTCTGCAGGATCAACCCCTGGTGCCTGAAATTCGGGAAGCGCGCCAGACCTTGCTCGGCGCGATCATAGTCAGCCAGCGCCTCGTCGAAGCGGCCGAGATCATTCAGTGCCAGGCCACGATTGATCAGCGCAGCCACCGGTGAGATGGCAACCTTGGATCTCTCAGCACGCATGAGGGCACGGTCGTAGTCGAGCAGTGCCTCCTCCGGCTTGCCATCGCGCCAGTGCAGTACGCCCTGGGCGATCCAGGCACTCGCCGCCAGCGCGTCGGGCAGTTCGGCCTCAGTCTGCAGCAGGCGCGCCAAACGCTCGGCCGATGCGGCAGTCCGGCCCGCATCATTCTCGGCGCGAAGCAGTCGCAACTGGCGTTCCGGCGTATCGGCATAGGCGATCGCCTGTTCGTAGTGGCGCGCCGCGCTATCCGGCTGACCGCGGATATCAGCGAGCATGCCCTGCATTTCGGCGAAGCTTGCCGGATCGATTCCGGCCGGATCGAGCCGTTCCAGCAGGGCGCCGGCGTGCTCGCCATCGCTAAGCCGCAGCTGGATATCGACCAGGAGTTGCAGCAGTTCGCGGCGCGCATCATCGGGCAGGGCCTGATCAGCCTCGACGCGGGCGACGCCGGCCTGGACCAGTTCGCGTGCGGACAGATCCGGATCGCTGCCGCGCGTGGGATCGCCATCGCGAAACATGCCGATCAGGAAATCCTTGATCGCCTCGGCGCGCGCAGCTTCGACGCGACTGACATCACGTTCCTCGGCCAGCCGCAGCGTGAACGCGGTCACCAGGGCCACCAGACTGGTCAGCGCCAGGGCGGCACTGGCGAAGCGCCAGGGATGCCGCCGCAACGCCTTGCGACCGACGTAGATCGGCGTCGCGCGCAGGGCGCGCACCGGCCGATGCTGCAGATAGCGCTGCAGATCATCGGCGAACTCGACCACGGAGCCATAGCGCGCCTCAACTTGATGCGCCGATGCGCGGCTGAGGACGGCCTGCAGTTCCGAGTCGAATTCAGTGGTTCGAATCGTTGCGCGCGTGACAACTTCGGTAGTACTCACCTGAGTAGCCAGTGTGCTCGTCAGCGGCTGAGCAGACTCGGGCACCGCATCGTCCAGCATCCGCTGCAGAAGCAGGGCCAACTGGTACTGATCCGAACCCGGACCGACCGCCGCACCCTCGAGTTGTTCGGGACTGGCGTACGCCGGCGTGTAGGCGCGCCGGGTCTCGCCCCGGTCATCGCCGCTGAGCAGGGCAGCGATGCCGAAGTCGAGCAGCTTGGGCGTGCCATCGGCATCAACCAGCACATTGCTCGGCTTGATGTCGCGGTGCACGAGCAGACGCTGATGGGCAAAACTGACGGCGACGCAGACTTGCAGAAAGAGTTCGATACGCTGGCCGCGATCGAGCCGATGCTCGCTGCAGTAGCGATCGATCGGCGGACCGTCGACGTGGTCCATGGCAAACCAGAGCCGACCGCCCTGATCGCCACCGTCGATCAGGCGGGCGAGATTGGGATGCTTGAGTTCGGCGAGCAGCTGGCGCTCACGCGCAAAATCACGGCTGCCAACTCGACCGAGCGCGATCTTGATCGCCACCTGCTGACGATAGGCACCGTCGACGCGATCAGCCAGGAACACCGCCGCCTGCCCGCCGCGACCGATTTCCTGGCGTAATTCGAAAGCGCCGAAGCGATCCCCGGCGGCAATCTCGGGCGCGCCGTAACCAAGTAGATTGGCGGCCAGCGCACTGCGCAGGACGCCGCCCTCGGCGAGCAGCCAGTCAGGAAGCGGCACCGACGCTGCTGTCCCAGATCTGCGCCAGATGCTGGCGTGCATCGGCATACAGGCGTTGCGCGGTACGCAGGGAAAGGCCGGTGGCCTCGGCCGCTTCGGTCTCGGTATAACCAGCGAAGACCCGGCACTCGACGAGCTGGACCATGGTCGGATCGATCCGGCCAAGCGCATCCATGCACTGATCCAGGCCGATCAACTGCTCGGCTTCGGACTCGATCTGCCCCGCCGCAAGCTCCACACCATCGGCGTCGACATGGATCGCGCCGCCGCCGCGTTTGAGTGCGATGTGGTCGCGCGCATGATTGGACAGCACTTGACGCATCGCGCGCGCCGCCAACAGCATGAAGTGTTGCCGATTCAGCGGAATCGAACCATTCGCCGACAGCTTGAGATAGACCTCGTGGACCAGACCGGTCGGATTGAGCGAGCCGCCGCGCGCGAGCGCACCGGCGAGGCGGCGCAGATCCTGATAGAGCGCCTGCACGACACGATCATAGGCATCCGCATCGCCGGCACGTGCAGCGTCCAGCCACTGGGTGATTTCGGAGGGCGCGGGAGTAGTCACGGCGCGAGCTTAGCAGCGCCACTTCAAACCCGACCAGCCAGAACAGGGGGCAGAGGCCGGTGTCAAAGGAAGGCCGCCGCGATGCGACGAGCCTACAAACGGCCGTGCAGCTCAGGCGGGTTCGAGCTCCGCAGCGAGGCGCCGTTGTCGCAGCAGATGGTCCAGGCTGCCATCCCAGAGTTGGCCGCGCGCGCGCAGTGCCTCGATGGCGGCCTGGCGCGTGCGCTTCAATGCCGAGGGCCGGCGCGCCAGCTGCCGCGAAATCAACTCGCTCGCCGCCGGTCCGTGGCTGTCGGCATCCAGCTCGATATGACGATCAAGGTAATAGACGAACTGCGGTGCTGCGCTGCGCGACAGCCCCCATTGACCCAGCAGTCCCTGGAACATGTCGGGGATCACGTTCTCGCGGCCGTAAAAGAAGCTCGCCATCACGTCCAGAGTGCTGCCATTGAGCGCGGTATCGAGTGTGGCGGCAACGAATTCGCGGACGAAGGCTGGAATTGTGGCAGCGCCAAGCGCGGCGGCTGGGTCCTCGCCGTGCGCCAGACGGGCAATAAACGCCTCGAAGTCGCGGGTGTCGGCGCCCACTTCACGCATCGCGCCCAGATAAAGATCGAGATGACTGGCAGCTGCGCCGTCGGCGCCGACATCGCTCTCCTCGGCGAGCACGATGTCATTGATCAGGCGAGCAGC
The DNA here is from genome assembly GCA_043738015.1 of Lysobacterales bacterium. GTDB lineage: Bacteria > Pseudomonadota > Gammaproteobacteria > Xanthomonadales > Ahniellaceae > 0-14-3-00-62-12. The sequence continues at coordinate 12,281 of JAYSZM010000116.1, read as the reverse complement.
AGCCGGGTCCTGGGGTGGCAACCAGGGCAGCTGCACGCAGGTCAGATCGCGCTGCAGGCGCTTGACCAGGGACATGAAATCCCAGACTGCGTAGACATGGATCTGCATGAATCCGCGCAGATCGGAAAGCTCGCGAATGGCCTTGAACACCGCGTGCTCGCTCAGCGACTGACGCAGCTGGATGATTTCCTGGTTGAGAATCTGATCCTGATGCTGATGCATGGTGGGGCTCCTGGATGCGACGCGTTGGGAGTGGCTGATGAATCCTTGGATACGATCAATCGACAGCGACAGTCGGCCGGCGCGCACGCGAGTGCACGGTGTTCAAGCGCGTTGGGACCAGCCTGGGCCTTGCGGCCCTGCCTACACTTGCTGGTAAAGCGGGTAGAGATTGCCTTCCTCGCGTTGAATGCGCTGGGCAAGCAGCCCACCGACCGCGGCGTATTCGCGCAGGAAAGCCTGCTTGGTGTTGTCATCGAAGTCGTAACGCTGATACTTCTTGACGAAGTCGACCACACTGCGGGCGATGACATTCATCTCGCGGCGAAAGCTGCGGATCAGACTGAGATTCTCTTCGTCACCAACGAGACTGTTCTCGACGTAGTTGTAAAAGCGCACGTTCTCGGCGATCACATGGCTTTCGAGTGCAGTCTTGAAGGCCACAAGGGTCGCCGGCAGCTCGCGGAAGCGGCCGAGTTCGGCGAGCCGGCCTACCTGCTCGAACAATTCGACCAGGTTGTGGTGGTCGTGCTTGAGCGAGGCAATCAGCGACGAGTCGTAGCGCGGCACGCGCGGCGCTGGGGCGCCGGAAGGCATACGCGCCAGCGGCATGCGGGCTGGTTCCTGACCCATCCAGCGTTTGAGCATTTCCAACACGACGCGCTCCTCGTGCCATTCACCGGAACGGCTTCTGGAGCAGAACCTACTCTGCTGATTTGCAGCGGTAACCTGTAAGAAACAACAGTGTCGATTGCTTCACACTTTGCCGCGACTGGCGCGGCCACGGCGCTCGAATCGGCCCAAGACCGTCAACCAAGATCGCCGCCTCAGCGGCTCTTGCGCTCGAACCAGTGCGCCAGTTCGTCGACCAGGCGCGAGAGATCGGCTTGTTCGGTGGTGTCAAGCTCGGCTGCACGGGTCAGCCAGCGCGCGCGATCCGGACTGGCGCTGGCGAGCTCGGCCGAGGCGCCAAGCAGGGCCTCGAGTTCTTCCAACCAGCGACTGGCGTGTTCATCGAGCAGGCCACGACGCAAATTGCGCAGGCCCATCGCGCAGGCGCTCATGGCGCTGGCGATGGCAGCGGCCTCGCCATCGCGGTGCGGCAGCATCAGGGACCGACGGGCGGCGGAGAAACGTTGCGACTGCTGGACGAAATCCATCGACGAGGCTTCCGGTCTGAATGATTGGGCCGCCTCAATATAGCAATCCGCCAGCCCGGGTGGGCAGCGCGGAACACGCCGTACTGTCGCCCACCGGCGCGGGCGGATCCGCAGCGATCCTCAATGACGACGTTCGCGCATGAATTCCATCGCGCCATCAAGCACCGACTGGTCGCTCTGCGCGCTGGCACTGCCGGCTTGGAATAGATCGGGATTGGCCACTTCCAGCATGCACTCATCGAGGGCTTCCTGCAGCAGTTGCGCCATCTGCATCGATTCCGGACCGCCTTCGCGACGCAATTCGCGGATATCGGATTCCGCTTGCTGGATCCAGTCACGCTTGATTCGTTCGCGCAAGACGCTCATGTCGCCCCCTCAGTCTTCGAGGGATCAGGATGTCGTCTATCGGGCACGATCGGTATCGGAAGGCGCTGGAATTCGTCTGGGATATTTCCCAGACGAAGCTCAGGCGCCGCGCGGCCGACTGGCCGCGGGCGCTGTGCAGCCGCATACACTCAGAAGCTGAATTCCAGACCCAGTCCGAGTCGATCGGCGTCGAAGGCTTCGGCTTCGTAGCGATCGAAATTCAGGCTCAGATTGAAGCGCTCATTGAACATGTAGCCCGCACCGACGCCATAGTAGGGATCGGTCTCGTGCCCGCCGAAGCCGGCATCCCAGCGATGAAGACCAAGTCGCGCCTGCCCGAAAAATCCACTGTCGCCGAAGGGAACGCGCGCGGCCAAACCAAGCTCAGTGCTATCAATTTCGATCGGTGGCGCTACGACCGCGGGACAGAATTCGCCACCGCAGTCGAATTCAAATTCGCCGAGCCGGTTGTAGCCGGCTTCGACCGCGAGCCAGGGCAGGAAGCGCCAGCCGAAGTTGATGCCGTAGCTCGTGTCGCTGTTGTCGAACAGCGGACTCACATCGAGATCGGTGCTGCCGATATTGCCGCGCAGGTAGAATTTTTCGTCGGCGGCGGTTGCGGTGCCGGAGTGCGCCGCGATGGCCAGGGTTACCAGACTTGCAAGCAGAAGTGTACGCATAACTCGATCCTTGATTTCACAGGGGTATGCCGTCAGCTGGCTCGCTGATGGCGGCCGAGTATTGCCCCGCGCGCTAGCTTTTCGGCCAGTCTGCCGTGAGGCCATTTAGCTGAGCGACCAATAGCTGTATGGCGACTGAGCTTGTCTGGATACGACGCTGGTCGGATGTGATGAAAAAGTGATAGTGACTATCTGAACGTGCCACTGGCCCGGGCGATGGGCTGACCAAGGCACGTCACACCCAGCACTTTCGTCACACGCCTGAAGGTCGGGTGCGCCGCTATGCTTGGGACTTTCGCGGTCACCGCGGCACCAGGGCAGCTCCATGATGAAGACACTCTTTGCATTGCTGGTATGCGCAGCTGCGGTACCAGGTGCCGCGGCGGTCGATGTCAATGACACCCGCATGTTGTTCATGCCAGCGGTGCATGGCGATCGGATCGCGTTCCAGTACGACAACGACCTCTGGCTGGCTGCGCGCAGCGGTGGTAGTGCGCGCCGGCTGACCCAGGCGCCCGGCATCGAGCAATGGCCGCGATTTTCTCCCGACGGCCAGTGGCTGGCCTTCAGTGCCGACTACGGTGACAACCTCGACGTCTACGTGATGCCAGCAGCTGGCGGCGAAATCCGCCGGCTCACCTGGCAACCGGGTGCCGATATCGTGCGCGGATTCACTCCGGATGGTTCGAGCGTGCTGTTCGAATCCAACGAGGGTCACTACACCACACGACTACGTTATCTCTACACCGTTGCAGTGGATGGCAGCGCCCTGCCGCAGCGACTGCCGGTGCCCGCGGGTACCAAGGCAGCGTTCTCGCCGGACGGCAAGACATTGGCTTACACGCCCAATGGCGAGGCGTTCCAGCAATGGAAAAATTATCGCGGTGGTACCCAGAGCCGGATCTGGCTGCTTGACCTCGCCAGTCTCGCCGTCACCGAAGTCGGCAAGCCCGCCAGCGGCAGCAATGACACCGATCCGATGTGGGTGGGCGATACGCTGTATTTCAACTCGGATCGCAACGGCGAATTCAATCTGTTCCGCTACAACGGCATTGCCGCCGCGCCGAGTCAGCTGACCGCGCTGGTCGATTTTCCGGTGCGAACACCGGCGGTCAATGGCGACGGCATTATCGTGTTCGAGCACGGCGGCTATCTGCACCAGTACGACACGGTGGGCAAGACCACTGAGCGGATCGTGCTCTCGGTGATTTCCGATCTCAGCGAGACCCGCACACGTCTGGCCAGCGATCCGAAATGGTTGCGCGAGGCCGCCGCCGCACCCGATATCAAACGGATGGCCTTCAATTACCGGGGCGAGATCGTCACCGTGCCCGCCGACAAGGGCGACCCGCGCCAACTCACACGCGCACCGGGCAGCAATGAGCACTCGCCTGCCTGGTCACACGACGGCAGGCGCATCGCCTGGTTCTCCGATGCCGGTGGCGAGTATGCGCTGCAGGTATCCGCGCAGGCCGACGGTCGTCAGCCGCGAACTTATCCGCTCAAGGGCGCTGGCGCCTACTCGTCACCGCTGTTTTCACCCGACGGCAGCCGGATCGCCTTTCAGGACAACAGCCAATCGCTGTGGGTGATCGAGCTTGCCACTGGCAAACAGGTCAAGGTCGCCTCCGAGCCGGTGTACTCGCCACTCGATCTGATGACCGCGACCTGGTCGCCGGATTCGCACTGGCTGGCCTACACGATCCAGGCCGCCGGCCTGATCCGCACCGTCTATGCCTGGTCGACCGAGCGCGGCGAGTCGATCCAGATCACCGATGGACTGTCCGAGATGGTGGAACCCGCGTTCGATCCGGAAGGCGAGTTCCTCTACGTACTCGCCTCGACCGATGCCGGTCCGCTGAAAGACTGGTTCTCGCAGAACAGCACCGACAGTTCGATGACGCATGCCCTGTATGCGATCACGCTGCGCTCCGACGGTCCCAATCCGGCACCACCACAGAGTGACGAAGTCGGCACTGACGGCGATGACCAGGGCGAGGGCGAAGTCGAAGACAGCGATAGCGATAGCGATAGCGGCAAGGATGCTGACAAGAAAAGGGACTCCGGAGCAGCAGAGCACAGCAAGAGCGTGCGCATCGACAGCGCGGGTCTGGGCGATCGCATCGTCGCTTTGCCGGCGGGTACCGGCACCCGGCGCGGACTCAAGGTCGGCGCCAGTGGCGAGATCTATTTCCTTGAAACCATCGGCAAGACCTCATTCCAGGCCTTCGACGCGCCGGGCGAACTCAAGCGCTTCACGCTGGAGAAGCGCGAAACCAAGACGCTGGCGCACGAAGTCGAGGACTTTCATCTATCCGATGACGGCAAGCGGGTCGCCTATCGAGTCGGCAGTGACTGGTTCGTCACCGATGTCGCCGATGAATTGCCGGCTGGCAAGGGCAAGCTGGCGCTCGACAAGATCAGTGTCGTGGTCGAGCCGCGCGACGAATGGGCGCAGATCCTCGACGATGCCTGGCGGATCAATCGCGATTATTTCTACGCCGACAATTTCCACGGCGCCGATTGGCCGGCCATGCGGGCGAAGTACCGCGCCTTCCTGCCCCATCTGAGTACCCGCGCGGATCTGGATCGGGTGATCCAGATGATGCTCAGCGAGCTCGCCGTTGGCCACAGTTACCTCAGTCCAGGTGACTATCCGTTCAAACCCAAAAAGATCAACGTAGGACTGCTCGGCGCAGATTACGAGATCGTTGATGGCCGCTACCGGCTACGCAAGGTCCTCGGCGGTCTGAATTGGAATCCCGAATTGCGTGCACCACTGCGCACACCCGGCGTGGAAGTAAAAGCCGGTGAATACATCCTCGCCGTCGATGGAATTGATCTGCGCGCACCGACCAGTATCCATGCGCTGCTGCAGAATCGTGCCGGCCGTCAGGTCGTGCTGCGGGTGGGCCCGCGTGCCGATGGCAGCAAGGCGCGCGATGTGGTTGCTGTGCCGGTCGATAGCGAGTCCAACCTGCGCTATCTCGACTGGGTCGAGGGCAATCTGCGCTACGTCAGCGAACGCAGCAAGGGCCGACTCGCCTATGTCCACGTGCCCAATACCGCGGAGGCTGGACATGCCAGTTTCAAGCGCTATTTCTATCCGCAGTCCGATCGCGCCGGCATCATCCTCGACGAGCGCTTCAATGGCGGCGGCCTGATTGCCGACTACTACATCGATATCCTGCGCCGACCCTTCGTCGCCAACTGGACCCTGCGCTATGGCCAGGACCTGGTCAGTCCACGCGGCGCGATTTTCGGACCAAAGGTGATGATCACCGATGAAACCGCCGGCTCCGGCGGCGATCTGCTGCCGTGGATGTTCAAGCGCTTCGAGCTCGGTCCCGTGGTCGGCAAGCGCACCTGGGGCGGCCTGGTCGGCATCCTTGGTTTTCCGAGCCTGATGGACGGCGGCAGTGTCACCGCGCCCAATCTGGCGATCTGGACCGAGGATGGCTTCCGCGTTGAAAACGAAGGCGTGGCGCCCGATGTCGTGGTCGAACAGTGGCCAGCTGATGTCGCCGCGGGACGCGATCCGCAGCTGGATCGCGCCATCGACATCGCCCTTGAGGCGCTGGCAAAACAGCCGCCGGTCGAGCGCAAACGCCCCGATTTTCCGGTTCGCGCGCGCCGCTAAGCACTGCTCAGTCCCGCGCCGACCGGGTCGGCACGGGCATCGAGAAACTATGCGCCGGCAAGCGCCCGGAATGGCATCAGGGCAAAGCCGGCGCTGGCCGTTTCCACAATTGGTAGAGTTCGTCGTAGCGCTTTTTGGCACCGAGATAGCGTGGATCGGTGTCGGCGAACTGTGCGCGGATGCTGCCGAAACTGGCGCGGATCAGCGCTTCGGCTTCTTCGTAGCGACCGGCACGATAGAGTGACTCGCCGTAGTTGCCGCGAATCGCGGCCAGGTGCCAATGCTCGGCAGGCAGCACCTTTTCAGCACGCGGCATCAGCTCGGCATAGCCCTCGATCGCGCGCAGGAAGTCGCCGCGTCGGCGAATTGTCGAGTACAGATTGTTTTGCAGCATCAGCGCCTCAGGATGATCGCGACCATTGGCCTGGGCGAACAGATCGGCAGCCTGGCGGAAAAACGTCTCGGCCTTGCCCAAATCACCGCGGTCGTTCGCGATGGCGGCGAGAAAATTTACCGTGCGCATGGTTTCCGGATGGGTTTCGCCGAGCACTCGGCGCCGGCGCTGATAGACATCGCCGAGCTCACGCTCGGCGTCATCGGTACGACCGGCCAGACGCAGCGCCAGACCATAGTTGGCGCGCGCCACCAGCACGTCACCATGATCGGCGCCCAAGGCAAGCAGAAGGCGCGGTAGTACTTGCTCGAACAGGCGCACGGCCGCAGCCGGATCACCGCCGTCGCTGACCGTAGTCGCGGCCTGGGCGTACAGCGTCAACGTGGTCGGATGTTCGGCACCGAGGACCTGCTCGGCCGAGAGTGCGGCATCACGGTAGTGCTGCTCAGCCAGGCGATAATTGCCTTCACGCAGGGCCAGGTCGGCCGCCAGTGAGAGCAGCTTGAGCACGCGCGGGTGCGCAGGTCCAAGTCGCCGCCGTTCGGCCTGGAAGGCCTCGGTGATCATCCGGTTGGCTTCTTCCCACTCGCCATCGGCGCCGAGGATGCCGGCAAGACTGGCCTGCGCGCCGCTGAGTTCCGAGCTGTCTTCGCCGTGTTCACGGCGCGCCGATTCAAGATTCTCGCGCGCCTGGGCCTTGGCAGCCTTGATGTCGCCACTCTCCAGGGCGGCATCGGCAAGTGCGCGACGGGCCTCTTCGATCAGTCCGGCTTCCAGACCTCGACCCGCAACGAGTTTGGGCAACAGGCCCTCGAGCGCCTCGCGCGCGGCCTGGTATTCGCCTTGCTCCAGTCGCGTCAAGGCAAGTTGCGCCGAGGCTTCGAGGAACTGTGTACTGTCGGCCGTCGCTCCGCGTCCCAAGGTGCCGACGGCTGCTTCGAGCTGACGGCGCGCGGCGTCAAGTTGCCCGAGCCGGCGGAAGGTGCGGCCGAGCAGCACGCCGATCTGCGCACGAAGCTCGGGATTGTCGACCAGTCGGGAATCAACATTCTGTGCGGCCAGCTGCAGGGCGTCGATGACCTTCACTTCGCGCGCCTTGCTGGCATCGCCTGACAGTTTCCAGGGATCGGGCGCGGCGATCATGTCCTGCAGGAACGCACTGGTCGCCAGCGCACGGGCGCTCTCGGATTCGGCACGCTGGCGCTGCTGCTCGGCTGCGACCAGGGCCGACTCGGCGCGGCCACGCTGCTGCCCCGCTTCAATCGCCATCCAGGTGGTTCCAATGATCCCGGCGATCAGACTCAGCACGACCGCGACCGCAGCACCGACGGCAAGGCGATGCCGCTCGATGAATTTCTGCATGCGGTAACGCCGGCTCGGCGGCCCTGCCAATACCGGCTCGCCATCCAGATAACGGCGTATCTCGGCGGCGAACTCGCTGACCGATGCATAGCGTCGATCACGCTCACGCTCGAGCGCACGCAGGGTGATCCAATCAAGATCACCGCGCAGCCGACGTGCATGCGCGACGTGGTCCGAGGCCATGAAGCGCTTCCACTCGGTGACACCGGTATTGGCGATATCGAGCACGCGCCGACTCGGTGCCTTGATCTCGTACTCGCGCAGGGCCTTGGCCAGATCGTGATGAATGGCGCGCGCGATCACATCGCTGGGTATCGGCAGCTCATTGGTCACCAGCTTGTAGAGCACCACACCGAGTGAGTAGACATCGGTGCGGGTGTCGATCGCTGCCGGATCGCCGGTCGCCTGCTCCGGACTCATATAGCTCGGCGTGCCGATCGGCATGCCGACACTGGTCGCGCCAGGCTCGGAGCGGCCGAACGCATCCATGTTCTTGGCGATGCCAAAATCGATGATCTTGACCAGCAACTGGCCGTGATAGTCGGCAACCAGCAGATTGTTCGGCTTCAGGTCGCGATGCATCACGCCCTTCTGATGGGCATGCTGGACGCCTTCACAGACCTGCAGGAACAGTTCCAGCCGATGGCGCAGATCGAGCGTCCGGCGATCGGCGAATTCATCGATTGGTACGCCTGGTACGTACTCCATCGCAAAGTACAGACGGGCCTCGCTGGTGGTGCCGACATCCAGCACCTGGGCGATGTTCGGATGATTCATCCGCGCCAGCATCGCGCGCTCGGAACGGAACCGTTCGAGCAGATCGGCGCTGTCCATCCCCGCCTTGATTACCTTCAGGGCGACTTGGCGATGCACCGGCACGCTCTGCTCGGCGAGATATACCGCGCCCATACCCCCCGAGCCGAGTTCGGCCACGATCCGGTAGGGGCCAATGGTCTGGCCGATCAGGTTGATCGCGGCACCTTCGGACCAGGCACTCGGCGCCTGTGCCGACATCCCGGGCGCCAGCGAAGTCGCCTGGGCCGCGGAGTCGCCGGGCTGGGTGACCAGGGTCGGCAGATCAGGACGGACGCCCGCCGGCACTGGCGTCGGCGTCCGAGTCGCCTCGCTGTCGCCCGATTTGTCCTTGTCCCCGCTCATCTGCGTCAACACAGTCCACATAGCCGGCCCGGCCTTCATCATGGCGCCCGCCCGGCAAGGCCGCAACCGAGCGCCGATGTTGACGGCACCGTTGATTGCAAACTTTATCCCTGTCTTTTCTCAGTAGGGCCGCAGCATCTGCCGCTCATTCGGTCGCGGCGTAGTTGCGTTCCGGCTCGCGGACGACCTGGGCCATCAACTCTTCAAGCCGGCAGGGGATGTGCAGCGCGAAGCCCTGCACATAATCAACGCCGACATCGACCAGACGACTGACCACGGCATCGGTCTCGGCCCACTCGGCGATCGTACTCTTGCCCAGGGTACGGCCGAGTTCGCAAATCGAACGCACCAGGGCGAAATCGATGTTGTCGCTGTCGATCTCGCGGACGAACATACCGTCGATCTTGAGGATGTCGATATCGAGATGCTTGAGATAGCCGAACGAAGACAGGCCGCTGCCAAAGTCGTCAAGCGCGACCCGGCAGCCGCGAGCACGCACGGCGTCGATAAAGGCGCGCGCCTCGCTCAGATTGGCCATCACCGCTGTTTCGGTGATCTCGAAGCAGATCTTTGATGCCGGGACCCGACCACGCTCGATCCGATCGACGACAAAACTGCGAAACGCGGGATCGGTGATCGACTGCGCCGAGACATTGACGTGGCAGAGATCGAGCTGATCCAGATGCGCAGGGTCAGCGGTCAACTGATCGAACAACAGCCGCAATACCACCCGATCGATCGCAGCGGCCTGGCCGTAGCGCTCCGCCGCATGCAGAAAACTGGCCGGCGCATGCAGACGACCATCGGTGCCGAGCAGGCGCAGAAGGACTTCGTACATCAGACCGCCCTGCCCGCGCATCGGCACGATGCGTTGCGCGTACAGCTGCAACCTGCCCTCGGCCATCGCATTGCTGACCTCGCCGACCCATTCCATCTCGCTGCGTCGGCGGGCGATCGCGGCGTCCGACTCGCGATAGCTGCGGACACGGTTGCGACCCTCGTCCTTGGCCAGATAACACGCGGCATCGGCCGCCCGCAGCAGCCAGCTGACGTCCGAGGTCGCCGCGCTGATCTCGACCAGTCCGATGCTGCAGGTCGTACTGAAGTTGCGCCCCTGCCAGGGAAAGATGCTGGCGGCCAACTGGGTGCGAACCCGGCCAGCGATGACCTCGGCGCGTTCCAGCCGCGCGCCGTGCAAAAGCAGGGCGAATTCATCGCCACCGAGACGGCCGACCCAGTCGCCCTCGTCGAGCTGACTGCTCAGGCCGATCGCGATCTGGCGCAACATCAAATCACCGACCGCGTGACCGCAGGTATCGTTGATCAGTTTGAACTGGTCCAGATCGATGAAACAAAGCGTGTGGCGTATCCCCTGAACATGGGCGTTGGCCAGTGCCGACTCGAGCCGGCGCTCGATCTCGCGCCGATTGATCAATCCGGTCAGCGCATCATGGCTGGCCTGGTGCGCCATTTCCGCCGCCAACTGGCGCGCCTTCGAGACATCTTCGACGATGGCAAAGACGCGATCAGGGCGACGATCGGCTCCGCGAATCAGTGATGCGGTCCAGCGCCCCCACAGGGCGCTGCCATCGCGACGCAGGAATCGGCGCTCGCTCGGAATCTCCTGCCCGCGCCAATCGCCGCCGACCCCGCGCGGCAACAGCTCATCATGTTCATCCTGGTGCAGCAGCGACGCCAAAGTCCGCCCGATCAGCTGGGCATCCTGGTAGCCGAGAATCTCCGCCAAGGCCTGATTGGCCTCGATCACCTGGCCGGCGCAATCGAGCTTCAGCATGCCGACGGCGGCCTGATCAAAGGCGCCACGAAATTTGCTTTCGCTCTCGCTGATCCTGCGGACTGCGCCGCGCAGAACGACAATGGCAAAGCCGGCGATCAGCACAAAGATCACTGCACTCGCTACCAGAAGAAAGTTGTGCAACAGGCGCGCGGCCTGCAGCAGCGATTTCGAGTAGGCCAATTCGATCGGCCTTAGCGTCGCGTCAAGCTGGCTGATTTCGGCCTGCAGCACGCGAATCTCCTCCGCCGCAGGTACGCCGCGGCGATACAGCGCCTCCAGATCGTCGGTCAGCTGCCGCAATTCAAGAATGCTCTCGTCGGCCTGGCGCCAGAGCGCAACCGATTCGCGCATATAGGGCGCATTGGGCAGGAAACGGTACAGCGCAATCATCCGGCCGACATCCTCGGGCGCGTTTCCGCCCGCGATAAAGCCTGCCCGCGCACGCGCCAAGTCGATCGGATCGGACTCCAGCGCGAAGCGCGCATCGCGGTCAGCCAATGGCACCGCGAGCGCCGCCCGCGCGCGCGTCAGATCAACGGCGTCGCCATGCTCGGCATAGCGGTACATGTGATAAACCGCATCCTGCTGCGCCTTGGACCAGTGGCCCTCGCCGACCACATAGGCCTTCGCGCCCGCCTGGATTTCAAGCACCAAGGCCGTCAACACAGCGGCCAACGCAGCAGCCGAAACCAGGGCGATGATCGCGTAACGCAACAACGCCAACGAGCTCTGGCGTGGCGCGAGCTGCGGCGTCGTGTTCCTGCTGCTTGTGCTGGCCTCAAGCCCGAGCATTAGGTAGCTCCAACGGCGATCGATGCGGTGACAACACCCCACAGCCTCATCCCGAGCCTACACCCGACCGTGGTTGCGGTGACCCTGTAAAAAGTTACCGGTAGGCCGGTTGGGCTTTCTGTGTTTAGCCGGCCCGAGCCCCGCAACTTTTCCCTGATGGATCAAGCGCTCGGCCGGGTTGGTCGCGCCGGGATCAGTACCGGGCAGCGCCGCGGGCGTGGCCTTGTGTCGCAACAGAATCGACCGCTCAGGGCCAGTAGTAGCTCAGCCTGGCCCGCGACTGCAGGCTGCGCAGCAGGTTGAAGGGCTTGCGACGCAGGCCGCTTCGGCCCAGTCGGATGAATTCGTCCGTCGCCGCCAGCACGCGCTCGCTGGAACGTCCATCGCGCTGCGGATGGATCGCATCGGCATATTGATCGATGCGCTGCTGCCATTCGGAATCGGGTTCGAGTGCGCGCTGCAGCGCCGCAGGCAGCGCCTCGACCGAATCGATATCCAGCATATGCGGCTTCGGTGCCTGATTGCGGAAGGTCACCACCGGGCGGCGCAGCACGGCAAACTCCGACAGGATCGATGAGGTATCGGCGAGCAGCACATCGGCTGCACGCAACAGGCTGAGCATCGAGGTCGGCTCGACAAAGCAGGCATTCGCTCCGTGCAGCGCGCGGTACTCGGCAAACAACTCGGGCGCGCTGCGGGGATGCAGGGTGAG
>JAYSZM010000115.1:0-15871 GCA_043738015.1 Lysobacterales bacterium | reverse complement strand
GCACTAATCTTCGTCAGCGCCGCCGTCAGCGTCGTCTTTCCATGATCCACGTGACCGATCGTTCCCACGTTCACGTGTGGCTTCTTGCGCTCGAACTTCTCTTTTGCCATGACTGAAAAACCTCAAATAAATTCGTTGGAACTGTTAGGACGACTTCTTGATGACGGCTTCGGCAATGTTGTTCGGTGCTTCGGCGTAATGATCAAACTCCATCGTCGAGCTGGCACGGCCCTGAGTGAGCGAGCGCAGCGACGTTACGTAGCCAAACATTTCACCGAGCGGAACCATCGCGTTGATGACCTTGCCGGACGGCGTGTCATCGGAACCCTGAAGGAGACCACGACGACGACTCAAATCGCCCATCACGTCGCCCATATAGTCTTCCGGGGTCACGACTTCGATCTTCATGATCGGCTCCAGCAGGGCCGGGTTGGCCTTGTTGAAACCTTCCTTGAAGCCCATCGAACCAGCGATCTTGAATGCCATTTCGTTGGAGTCGACATCATGGTACGAGCCATCGATGGCTTTGATCTTGATGTCGACCACCGGATAGCCGGCGAGCACACCATTCTTCATTGCCTCTTCGATGCCCTTGCCAGCAGCGGTGACGTATTCCTTGGGCACCACACCACCGACAATGGCATTCTCGAAGGAGTATCCAGCGCCACGTTCCTGCGGCTCGATCTCGAGCACGATGTGACCGTACTGGCCGCGACCACCGGACTGGCGAACGAACTTGCCTTCCTGCTTGACGGCCTTGCGGATCGTCTCGCGATAAGCAACCTGCGGCTTGCCCACATTCGCTTCAACATTGAACTCGCGCTTCATGCGATCAACCAGGATCTCAAGATGCAACTCGCCCATGCCGGAAATGATGGTCTGACCCGACTCTTCATCAGTACGGACGCGGAACGACGGGTCTTCCTGGGCCAGACGCCCCAGTGCAACACCCATCTTCTCCTGATCGGACTTGGTCTTTGGTTCGACCGCCATCGAGATGACGGGCTCCGGGAAGATCATCCGCTCAAGCGTGATTACATGATCAAGCGAACACAACGTGTCACCGGTAGTGACATCCTTGAGTCCAACGGCCGCAGCGATATCGCCAGCAAGCACTTCCTTGATTTCATCGCGCTGATTGGCATGCATCTGCAGGATGCGCCCGATACGCTCTTTCTTTGACTTGACCGGGTTGTACACCTGGTCGCCAGCGTTCAACGTGCCCGAATAGACACGGAAGAACGTCAGCGAACCAACAAACGGATCCGTCATGATCTTGAACGCCAGCGCCGAAAAGGGCTCCTTGTCACCGACGCCACGAGTGGTGTCTTTCTCGTCGTCGTCAATGCCCTTCACCGGCGGACGATCCGAGGGAGCTGGCAGATAATGGATGACAGCATCCAGCATCGCCTGCACGCCCTTGTTCTTGAACGCAGTGCCGCAGAACATCGGAATGATGTCGCAGGTCAAGGTACGCGCGCGGATGCCGGACATGATCTCGCTCTCGGAGAGATCACCCTCTTCGAGATACTTGTTCATGAAGTCTTCCGACGACTCGGCGGCGGCCTCAACCATGAACTCGCGCGCCTTCTTGGCCGCATCCTGGAGATTGGCCGGGATCTCGCTATACACAAACGAGGTGCCCTGATTGGCCATATCCCAGACAACAGCCTTCATCTTGATCAGATCGACCACACCCTCGAAGCCTTCTTCAGCACCGATCGGCAACTGCATCGGGACCGGGCTGGCATTCAGACGCGATTTCAGCTGTTCGACAACCTTGTAGAAATTGGCGCCAGTGCGATCCATCTTGTTGACGAAGGCAAGGCGCGGCACCGAGTACTTGGTGGCCTGACGCCACACCGTCTCAGACTGCGGCTGAACGCCACCGACCGCACACAGCACGAACACGGCGCCATCCAACACGCGCAGCGAACGCTCGACTTCAATGGTGAAATCTACGTGGCCAGGCGTGTCGATGATGTTGAAACGGTGCTCGGGGTAGGACTTGTCCATGCCCTTCCAGAAACACGTAGTCGCAGCAGAGGTAATCGTGATTCCACGCTCCTGCTCCTGCTCCATCCAATCCATCGTCGCCGCGCCGTCATGCACTTCGCCAATCTTGTGATTGACTCCGGTGTAAAACAGGATGCGCTCGGTGGTGGTGGTTTTACCGGCATCGATATGCGCCATGATGCCAAAATTTCGATAGCGCTCGATCGGTGTCGTACGGGCCATGATCTTGTCCTCGGTCGTCCGTTACCAGCGGTAGTGCGCGAACGCCTTGTTCGCATCCGCCATACGATGGGTTTCTTCGCGCTTCTTGACAGCGCCGCCGCGACTCTCAGAGGCATCCAGCAGCTCGCCGGCCAGCTTGCGTGGCATCGAGTTTTCACCACGCTTGCGCGCAGCATCGATAGTCCAGCGCATGGCCAGGGCGAGACGCCGGGCCGGGCGAACTTCGACCGGAACCTGATAGGTGGCACCACCAACGCGACGCGACTTCACCTCTACGGCGGGCGCCACGTTGTTGAGCGCTTTTTCTACGAGCGACAGAGCTTCGGCATTCTTCTCACCGATAACCTGGAGCGCGCCGTAGACAATGCTCTCTGCGACAGACTTCTTGCCGCTCTTCATCACCATGTTGATGAAACGGGCAATCATTTCGCTACCGTGCTTGGGATCGGCCAGCACGGTGCGTTGTGGAGTGGAACCTTTACGCGACATAAGGAATCAGCCTTGTCTAACGTGGATCAGGACTTCGGGCGCTTGGCGCCGTACTTCGAACGGCTCTGGCGGCGCTTTGCGACGCCGGAAGCATCAAGGCTTCCGCGGACCGTGTGATAGCGCACACCGGGAAGATCCTTGACGCGACCGCCGCGGATCAGAACTACCGAGTGCTCCTGCAAATTGTGGCCTTCACCACCGATGTAACTGATGATTTCGAAGCCATTGGTCAGACGCACCTTGGCCACCTTGCGAAGTGCCGAATTCGGCTTCTTCGGGGTGGTGGTGTAAACACGGGTACAAACTCCCCGACGCTGCGGGCAGCTATCAAGAGCGGGAGACGGGCTCTTGTACGTTTTCGGGCTGCGCGCGCGGCGCACCAACTGATTAATCGTCGCCATTTGTGAAAGAGTCCTAAGAAACGAAAGACAGGCCGGCGGAAAGCCGGCCTGTCAGCTTTGAGACTTTAACAGGTCCTTAACTGGACTGTCAACGCACAGTCAGGCATCCATTCCTCGAACACGAAGCGCTTCCTGCACTTCATTTCGCTGTGATTCAACAACAGTTATGCGTCGTCTGTGCCTGCATCCTCCGAGAGGGGCTCGGCAAACGTCACACTGGACGCGCCGCGAAGTGAATTGAAGTCAGCCTCGGCGGTACTTGTGCTCGCTTCACGCCGCTTCGCGTGATACGCAAGACCGGTACCAGCCGGGATAAGTCTGCCCACAATAACGTTTTCCTTGAGTCCGCGCAAGGTATCGCGGGTACCGCGGACAGCAGCCTCGGTCAGCACGCGCGTGGTCTCCTGGAAGGAGGCGGCGGAGATGAACGATTCGGTCGCCAGCGAAGCCTTGGTAATACCCAAGAGCACCGGGGTGTAGAGAGCCAGTCGCTCGTCGCGCGCCCGAACTCTGGCGTTCTCTTCAATGACGCGGGAACGGTCAGTCTGTTCGCCACGCAGGAAGCGGCTGTCGCCACCATCCGTGATCTCAACCTTGCGCAGCATCTGACGGATAATCGTCTCGATGTGCTTGTCGTTGATCTTTACGCCCTGCAGGCGATAAACGTCCTGAATTTCCTTGCACAAGTAAGCCGCCAGTGGCTCAACACCGAGCAGGCGCAGAATGTCATGCGGACTCGGCTCGCCGTCGACAACGGTCTCGCCCTTCTCTACGTGTTCACCCTCGAACACAATGACCTGGCGCCATTTCGGAATCAGCTCTTCATGGACGTTGCCGTCCTTGTCGGTGATCATCAGGCGCTGCTTGCCCTTGGTGTCCTTGCCGAAGCTGACGATACCGGTGGTCTCCGCGAGAATTGCGGGTTCCTTCGGCTTGCGCGCTTCGAACAAATCGGCCACACGCGGCAGACCACCGGTGATGTCGCGGGTCTTCGAAGTTTCCTGTGGGATACGTGCCACCACATCGCCCACGCCGACCGTTGCACCGGCCTGCAGCGAAATGACCGCGCCCGGCGGCAGAAAGTACTGCGCGGGAATGTCCGTACCAGGCAGCTTGAGCTCCTTGCCTTTCTTGTCCTCAATACGCACGGTCGGTCGCAGATCTTTGGCACCCGGGCCGCGACGCTTTGGATCGGTCACTACTGCCGACTGAAGGCCAGTGAGTTCGTCGATCTGCTCCTGCACGGTGACACCGTCGACGAAGTCGTTGAAGCGGATGACACCCGCGACTTCCGACACAATCGGGTGGGTATGCGGATCCCAGTTCGCAACGACCTGGCCGGCCTTGACCGCTGCCCCGTCTTTGACTGGAATGGTTGCGCCGTAAGGCACGCGATAGCGCTCACGCTCACGACCATGAGCATCCATGACCGAGACTTCGCCGGAACGGGAGACCGCCACCAGGTGTCCCGCCGAATGCTGTACCGTCTTGATGTTGTTGAACTTGACCGAACCCGTAGTACGCACCTGCACATTGTCGATGGCTGCCGCACGCGAGGCCGCACCACCAATGTGGAACGTACGCATGGTCAGCTGGGTACCCGGTTCACCGATCGACTGCGCGGCGATCACGCCGACAGCCTCACCGTTGTTGACCAGATGGCCGCGCGCGAGATCACGTCCGTAACACATGCGGCAGATGCCGAAGCGCGCTTCGCAGGTGATCGCCGAACGCACCAGGATCGACTGCACGCCTGCAGTCTCAAGCTTGTCGACCCAGCGCTCGTCCAGCAGCGTATTGCGCTCGACGATCGGCATGTCATCGTTGCCCGGGAGATAGACATCTTCGGCAACAACGCGACCCAGAACGCGATCACGCAGGGGCTCGACAACATCGCCGCCCTCGACCAGGGCAGCCATCGTCAGACCGGCCAGCGTGCCGCAATCGACCGAGGTCACCACAACGTCCTGCGCCACGTCGACCAGTCGGCGGGTCAGATAACCGGAGTTCGCGGTCTTCAGCGCGGTATCGGCCAAGCCCTTGCGCGCGCCGTGGGTCGAGATGAAGTACTGCAGTACGTCGAGGCCTTCGCGGAAGTTGGCCTTGATCGGCGTCTCGATGATCGAGCCATCGGGACGCGCCATCAGGCCACGCATACCGGCGAGCTGACGAATCTGTGCGGCCGAGCCTCGGGCGCCGGAATCGGCCATGATGAAGACCGAGTTCATCGACTTCTGCTCGACCATCTCGCCCTTGGCGTTCTTGACCTTGTCGGTCCCGATGCCCTTCATCATTGCCTGGGCGACCTGCTCGTTGGTACGCGACCAGATGTCGACGACCTTGTTGTAGCGCTCGCCTGCGGTGACCAGACCCGAGGCAAACTGCTCCTGAATCTCGACCACTTCCTTCTCGGCTACAGCAAGAATTGCGCGCTTCTCGCCTGGAATGGTCATGTCATCGATGCCGATCGACACGCCAGCACGGGTTGCGTAGGCGAAGCCGGTGTACATCAGCTGATCGGCAAAAACCACCGTGTCTTTCAGCCCGAGCAGACGGTAAGAATTGTTGATCAGGCGTGAAATCGCCTTCTTGGTGAGGTCCTGGTTGACCAGCGCGAACGGCAGGCCTTCGGGAATGATCTCCACCAGCAAAGCACGACCGATTGTCGTATCGACGATGCTCGTCTTGACGGTGCGGTTGCCCAACTCGTCGATCTCGGTCAGCTTCAAGCGGACCTTGACCTTGGCGTGCAGATCTACAGCGCGATTCTGGTAGGCGCGATGCACCTCGCTGACGTTGGCAAAGATCATGCCCTCGCCCTTCGCGTTGATCAGTTCGCGCGTCATGTAGTACAGGCCGAGAACGACGTCCTGGGTCGGCACAATGATCGGCTCACCGTTCGCAGGCGAGAGAATATTGTTCGAGCTCATCATCAGAGCGCGCGCTTCGAGCTGCGCTTCGATGGACAGCGGCACATGCACAGCCATCTGATCGCCATCGAAGTCGGCGTTGAAAGCGGTACAAACGAGCGGATGCAACTGAATCGCCTTGCCTTCGATCAGCACCGGTTCGAACGCCTGGATACCGAGACGATGCAGGGTAGGCGCACGGTTGAGCATCACCGGATGCTCGCGGATGACCTCCTCGAGGATGTCCCAGACCTCGGCCGATTCGCGTTCAACCAGCTTCTTGGCTGCCTTGATCGTGGTTGCCAGTCCGCGACGCTGCAGCTTGGAAAAGATGAAGGGCTTGAACAACTCGAGCGCCATCTTTTTCGGAAGACCGCACTCATGCAATTTCAGTGTCGGCCCGACCACGATCACCGAGCGACCGGAATAGTCGACGCGCTTGCCGAGCAAGTTCTGGCGGAAGCGACCCTGCTTGCCCTTGATCATGTCGGCCAGCGACTTCAGCGGGCGCTTGTTGGTGCCGGTAATGGCACGACCACGACGGCCGTTGTCCATCAGGGCATCAACCGATTCTTGCAGCATGCGCTTCTCGTTGCGCACGATGATGTCGGGCGCATTGAGTTCGAGCAGCCGCTTCAGGCGGTTGTTTCGGTTGATGACGCGGCGGTAGAGATCGTTCAGATCCGAAGTCGCGAAGCGGCCACCATCCAGCGGCACCAGCGGACGCAGATCCGGCGGAAGCACCGGTAGCACGGTCATCACCATCCACTCCGGACGATTGCCTGAATCGAGGAAACTCTCCATCAGCTTGATGCGCTTGGAATAGCGCTTGAGCTTGGTTTCCGAACTGGTCTGACTCATTTCCTCGCGCAGACGGACGAGCTCTGCATTGAGGTCGATAGTCTTCAGCAGCTCATGCACGGCTTCGGCACCCATGCGGGCATCGAATTCGTCGCCGTGCTCTTCCACCGCCGTGATGTACTGCTCCTCGGTCAGCATCTGTCCGCGCTCAAGCGGGGTCAGACCCGGATCGATCACGACAAAGGCTTCGAAGTACAGGATGCGTTCGATGTCGCGCAACGTCATATCGAGCATCAAGCCGATACGCGAAGGCAGCGACTTCAGGAACCAGATGTGCGCAGTCGGCGACGCCAACTCGATGTGCCCCATGCGCTCGCGACGGACCTTGGCCAAAGTGACCTCTGTACCGCACTTCTCGCAGACGACGCCACGGTGCTTCATGCGCTTGTACTTGCCGCACAGGCACTCATAGTCCTTGATCGGTCCGAAGATCGCAGCGCAGAACAGTCCGTCACGCTCAGGCTTGAAGGTGCGGTAGTTGATCGTCTCCGGCTTCTTTACCTCACCGAACGACCACGAACGAACCAGATCTGGCGATGCCAGACCGATGCGGATGGAGTCAAAGTCCAGCGACTGTCGCTGCTGGTTGAACAAGTTGAGCAAATCTTTCATGACTTCAATCTCCTAAGCTCACTGGCCTTCCAGCTCAATATTGATGCACAGCGATCGGATTTCCTTCACCAGCACATTGAAGGATTCCGGCATGCCCGCTGCCATCTCGTGGTCGCCATCGACAATATTCTTGTACATCTGGTTGCGGCCGCCGACATCGTCGGACTTGACGGTCAGCATTTCCTGCAGCGTGTACGCGGCGCCATAGGCCTCAAGTGCCCAGACTTCCATCTCACCGAAGCGCTGACCACCGAACTGGGCCTTGCCACCGAGCGGCTGCTGGGTGACCAGCGAGTACGGACCCGTCGAGCGTGCATGCATCTTGTCGTCAACGAGATGGTTGAGCTTGAGCATGTACATGTAGCCCACGGTCACTTCGCGGTCGAATGCTTCACCGGTGCGGCCGTCGTACAGCGTGGTCTGACCATGCTCAGGCAGTCCAGCCAGCTTGAGCATGCGCTTGATCTCGGACTCGTACGCGCCGTCGAACACCGGCGTCGCCATCGGCACGCCCTCGGTCAACTTGCGCGAGAGCGTCATGATCTCGTCATCCTTCAGGCTGGCCAGCTTGACGCGCTCGCCGTGCTCAGGCTTGTCATGGTTGTAGATCGAGTCGAGGAACTTGCGCAGGTCAGCGGCCTTCTGGTTGGCTTCGATCATCTTGGCGATCTGCTCGCCAAGACCCTTCGCCGCCCAACCCAGATGGGTTTCCAGGATCTGACCGATGTTCATACGCGAGGGCACGCCGAGCGGATTGAGCACGATGTCGACCGGCCGACCATCAGCCGCGTAAGGCATGTCCTGCACCGGAACAATGGTCGAGACCACGCCCTTGTTGCCGTGGCGTCCAGCCATCTTGTCGCCCGGCTGGATGCGACGCTTGACTGCCAGGTACACCTTGACCATCTTCAGCACACCCGGAGCGAGATCGTCTCCCGCGGTGATCTTGGCCTTCTTGTCGTTGAAGCGCTTGTCGAATTCGGCACGGTGACGAGCAACCTGCTCCTGTGCCTTCTCGATGAAGTCGGCGGCATCCTCGTCCTTCATCCGGATCGAAAACCACTCGTCCTTCTTCAGCGTGTCGAGGAACTCATGGGTCAGCTCGCCCTTTTTGAGGCCGTTCGGACCGCCGGTCGCCACGCGCCCGATCACCTGGGTGCGCAGGCGCGCAAAAATCGCGCTCTCAAGGATACGGAACTGATCGTCGAAGTCCTTCTTGACGCGCTTAACCTCGGACTCTTCGATCTGGCGCGCACGCTTGTCCTTCTCGATACCGTCGCGGGTGAACACCTGGACGTCGATCACGGTGCCGTCCATACCGGGCGGTACGCGCAACGAGCTGTCCTTCACGTCCGAGGCCTTCTCGCCGAAGATCGCGCGCAGCAGTTTTTCTTCCGGCGTCAGCTGGCTCTCGCCCTTGGGCGTGACCTTACCGACCAGGATGTCACCGGCCTTCACCTCGGCACCGATGTAGACGACGCCCGACTCATCGAGGCGGGTCAATGCCTGCTCCGAGACGTTGGGGATGTCGGCGGTGATTTCTTCCGGTCCGAGCTTGGTGTCGCGGGCAACGCAGGCCAGTTCTTCGATATGGATCGTGGTGTAGCGATCTTCCTTCACAACCCGCTCGGAAAGCAGGATCGAGTCCTCGAAGTTGTAACCGTTCCAGGGCATGAACGCGACCAGCATGTTCTGGCCGAGCGCGAGCTCACCGAGGTCGGTCGAGGGTCCATCAGCCAACACATCACCCTTGGCCACAACATCACCGACATTCACCAGCGGACGCTGATTGAGGCAGGTGTTCTGGTTGGAGCGCGTGTACTTGACCAGCGAGTAGATATCGACGCCGGCATCACCGTCGCCAACTTCGGCCTCGTGGGCGCGCACAACGATACGCGCGGCGTCCACCTGATCGATTACGC
This sequence comes from Lysobacterales bacterium, assembly GCA_043738015.1. Lineage (GTDB taxonomy): Bacteria > Pseudomonadota > Gammaproteobacteria > Xanthomonadales > Ahniellaceae > 0-14-3-00-62-12. The sequence goes on along the minus strand of JAYSZM010000115.1, from coordinate 6,439 downwards.
CGCCGCGCTTGGCAGCGACCAGCACGCCGGAATCGCGGGCAACATCACGCTCGATGCCGGTTCCGACCATCGGGGTCTGTGCACGCAATGTCGGCACGGCCTGACGCTGCATGTTGGCGCCCATCAGCGCGCGGTTGGCATCGTCGTGCTCAAGGAACGGAACCAGGGCCGCAGCAACCGAAACCGTCTGCATGGGCGAGACATCCATGTAGCCGATGTCCTTGGGCTGGCGCAGCTCGGACTCGCCGCGATGACGGCATGAAACGAATTCTTCGGTGAACGCACCCTTCTCACTCAGCAGCGAGTTGGCCTGGGCGATCACGAATTCGTTCTCTTCGATGGCCGACAGGAAATCGATATCGTCGGTCACCTTTCCGGCAACTACCTTGCGGAACGGCGTCTCAAGGAATCCGTAGCTGTTGGTGCGCGCATAAACAGCCAGCGAGTTGATCAGGCCGATGTTTGGGCCTTCCGGCGTTTCGATGGTGCAGACACGACCATAATGGGTCGGATGTACGTCGCGCACCTCAAAGCCGGCGCGCTCGCGGGTCAGACCACCTGGTCCGAGTGCGGAAACACGACGCTTGTGCGTTACCTCAGACAGCGGATTGTTCTGATCCATGAACTGCGAAAGCTGGGAGGAGCCAAAGAACTCCTTGACCGCAGCGGCGACGGGCTTGGCGTTGATCAGTTCCTGCGGCGTCAGGCCTTCGGACTCTGCCAGCGACAGACGCTCCTTGACCGCGCGCTCGACGCGTACGAGACCGACACGGAACACGTTCTCGGCCATTTCACCTACTGAGCGCACACGGCGGTTACCGAGGTGATCGATGTCGTCGACCACACCCTGACCGTTGCGGATCGAGATGAGCACCTTCATTGCTTCGAGGATATCGGACATGCTTGCGCCGACCTGCTTGAACAGGCGCTTGCCTTCTTCATCGGTGCGACCAGAGAAATACTTGCCGTCGTACAAAACCGGTGTTCCGACGGTTTCCCGGCGACCGACCCGACGGTTGAACTTCATTCGTCCGACGCCAGAGAGATCGTAGCGTTCGAAAGTGAAGAACAGGTTCTGGAAGAGGTTCTGAGCGGCTTCCTTGGTCGGCGGCTCACCTGGACGCATCATCCGGTAAATCTCGACCAAGGCCTCGAGTGGCGTCTTGGTCGGATCGATACGGAGGGTCTGCGAGATGTAGGCACCGCGATCCAGGTCGTTGATGAACAAGGTTCCGACCGTCGTGATGCCCGCTTTGCGGAACTTCGCGAGATGATCAGCATGCAGCTCATCATTGGCAGCGGCGAGCAACTCTCCCGACTTCTTGTCGACAACGTCATGGCCGAGCACGCGGCCAATCAGGTATTCGTCCGGCACTTCGAGCGCGCCGATCTTGGCAACCTGCAGCTGTTTGACGTGGCGCGCGGTGATGCGCTTGCCTGCTTCGACAATGATTTCGTCACCGATACGGATATCGAACGCGGCGAACTCGCCGCGCAAACGCTCGGGAATCAGGCGCAGCTCAGCACCACCGCTCGCGTTGACCAGGAATTCGTTGATCTCGAAGAAATTGTTGAGCATTTCTTCGTTCGTGTAGCCGAGTGCGCGCAGCAGAATCGTAACCGGCAGTTTGCGGCGACGATCGATACGGGTGAACAGGCAATCCTTGGCGTCGAATTCGAAATCGAGCCAGGAACCGCGATAGGGGATCACCCGCGCCGAATAAAGCAGCTTGCCCGAGCTGTGGGTCTTGCCACGGTCGTGGTCAAAGAACACACCCGGAGAGCGGTGCAGCTGCGAGACGATCACGCGCTCGGTGCCATTGATGATGAAGGTGCCGTTGCCCGTCATGAGCGGAAGCTCGCCCATGTAGACCTCTTGCTCCTTGACCTGCTTGACCGCCTTGTTGGCGCCCGGGCTGTCCTTGTCGTAGATGACCAGACGCACGAGCACACGCAGAGGCGCGCCGAATGTGAGCCCGCGTGAACGGCACTCTTTTTCATCGAATGGCGGATCGCCGAGGCGGTAGCTCACGTACTCGAGGGCGGCGTTGCCCGAATAGCTGCTGATCGGAAAGACCGACTTCAGCGCAGCATGGAGACCTTTGTCCTCTCGATTCTTGACGGTGACATTCGCCTGCAGGAACTCCCTGTAGGAATCCGTCTGGATCGCCAGCAGATAGGGAACGCCCAATACGGAGGGACGTTTGCCGAAATCCTTGCGGATTCGCTTCTTCTCGGTGAACGAGTAGGTCATGGTCGCGCTACCACCCTTGGTTGATGGGGACGCTCCGGCTCAAAGTCCGGAGTTCCCTGGTTAATGCAGATCGCGAATGGCGCCGGTTCTTGCAGGAACTGGATTCCACCATTCGCCATATGCACGGATCCTTCCGATTGCCTGGACAAATGTCTGAAACACGATAAGGCCGGGGGCTTTCACCCCCAGCCTTGCCGCGCCCGGAAAAATCCCGAGCTTCAAATTGAGCCTTACTTCAGCTCAACTGTGGCGCCAGCTGCCTCGAGTTCTTTCTTGAACTTCTCGGAGTCGGCCTTGCTTACTGCATCCTTGACGGTCGCCGGAGCGGACTCGACGAGGTCCTTGGCTTCCTTGAGACCCAGGCCAGTGATCGCGCGAACTGCCTTGATCACTTCAACCTTCTTCTCGCCGGTAGCCTTCAGAACTACGGTGAACTCGGTCTTCTCTTCAACCGGGGCGGCAGCAGCAGCAGCCGGACCGGCAGCCATAGCAACCGGGGCAGCGGCGGTGACGCCGAACTTCTCTTCCATCATCTTGACCAGATCGGTGATGTCGATCAGCGACATCTTGGCGATTGCGTCGAGAATGTCTTCTTTTGAAACGGCCATGGTGAATTACCTCTATATTTTGATGTTGAAACAATCAGCCGAAAGGGATTAGCTGGCTTGAGCTTGCTTTTGGTCACCGACGGCCTTGACCGCGCGCGTAACCATGGCAGCGGGCTCGATGAGGGTGCGAACGAATTTCTCGATCGGTGCCTTCATCACGCCAAGCAGCATGGACAGCGCTTGATCACGGGTCGGGAGCGAAGCCAGTCGTTCGATATGGGAGCCCGGATACATCTGGCCTCCAATCGAAACAACCCTGGCCTGCAGCTTGTCATTGCCTTTGGCGAAATCCTTGATCAACCGACCTGCAGCACCCGGATCTTCTTCGGAGAAGGCGTAAATCATCGGTCCTTTGAGCGCGTCCTGGACGCACGCAAATTCCGTACCTTCTACTGCACGGCGAACCAGCGTGTTCTTGGCAACTTTGAGGAACACGCCAGATTGGCGCGCCTTGTTGCGAAGCTGGGTCAGCTGGGACACCGTAAGACCTGAATACTCGGCGGCAACCATTGAATGCGCTTTGGCAGCCACATCCGCCAGTTCGGCAACGAGCTCTTTCTTCTGTTCCAGATTGAGCGGCATTGCATTACCTCCGAACTTGGGAAAGTGAGGTACCCGAGTGTCCGCAGCGCTTGCGCGATGACTTCAAAACGGGGCCAACACGATCCTCTGGCTCCATGGCAACGCATCCTGCGCAGCCACAGCGGATATTTCTCGGGCGGTGCGATCCGTCGCGCCGACCGCCGGCAGAACCGGAAGTTGGTGGCCAGTTTCCGAATTACTTCGGAGGGCGGCACCATCTACGCAGGTCGGTATCCATACCGATTAAGGCTTGCCCTGACTGTGGCCCGAGGGCCTGCGGCGTCCTGCCGCGCAAGGCTGCACCACCTGTGGTCTTTGACGGCCATCCCGACGCGCTAGCGCCGGGTCAGCCCTCAAAATCTTTCGGTGATCGCAAGGATCACCCAATCAAAACTGCTATCGATCACGGAAGGATCGACAACGACTTTATTTGCCGAGCACCAACGTTGCGGCGTCAACCGTAATGCCGACACCCATCGTGCTGGACAGCGAAATCTTCACCAGATACTGACCCTTGGCGGTCGACGGCTTCGCACGCACGACATCGCTCAGCAAGGCGGTCAGGTTGCCCTTCAAGGCATCCAGATCGAAGTTGGCCTTGCCAATACTGCAATGGATGATGCCGGCCTTGTCATTGCGATAGCGGACCTGACCACCCTTGGCGTTCTTGATCGCGGTGGCGACATCGGCGGTGACTGTGCCGACCTTGGGGTTTGGCATCAGTCCGCGCGGACCGAGCAACTGGCCGAGCTTGCCGACAACGCGCATGGCATCCGGTGTCGCGATAACGACGCCGTAGTTCAAATCGCCAGCCTGCATCTTCTCGGCCAGATCCTCCATGCCGACAGCATCCGCACCGGCGGCCAGGGCCTCTTCAGCCTTCGCACCGCTCGGGCAGAACACTGCCACGCGGACGGTCTTGCCGGTGCCGTTCGGCAGCACGGTCGAACCGCGCACGCCCTGATCCGACTTCTTGGCATCGATGCCCAGGCGGATGGCCACGTCAACGGACTCATTGAACTTCGCCTTGGCGTTGTTCTTGATGATGTTCAGGGCGTCGTCAATGGCGTAACTCTTGCCAGCTGCGACGGTGTCCTGGATGGAACGGTAACGCTTGCTCATATTTGCCATGATTAACCCTCCACCACCAGACCCATGCTGCGCGCGCTGCCAGCGATGGTGCGGACTGCCGCATCCATGCTTGCCGCGGTGAGATCCGCCATCTTCTGGGTGGCGATTGCCTCAAGTTGCGCACGTGTGACCTTGCCCACCTTTTCGGTGTTGGGGCGCTTGGATCCCGACTGGATGCCGACCGCCTTCTTCAGAAGGATCGAGGCCGGCGGAGTCTTTGTGATGAACGTGAAGCTGCGGTCGGAATAGGCGGTGATGATGACCGGAATCGGAATACCGGGTTCCATCTTCTGCGTGGCGGCGTTGAAGGCCTTGCAGAATTCCATGATGTTCAGGCCGCGCTGACCGAGCGCCGGACCGACGGGCGGCGAGGGATTGGCCTGACCGGCCTTTACCTGCAGCTTGATATAACCAACAACCTTCTTTGCCATGACAAGTCTCCTGCGAGTACTGGCGCCTTTCGGCTCCTCGCTAGTTGAATACGGTGATGTGCAGACACCCGATCTGGAACCGATCGGGCGATGCCATCACACCCTTAGGCTTTCTCCACCTGGCCGAACTCGAGTTCGACCGGCGTGGAGCGCCCGAAAATCAGAACCGCCACCCGCAGGCGACTCTTTTCATAATTGACTTCCTCGACGGTGCCGTGGAAATCGTTAAACGGCCCTTCGGTAACCCGGACCAGCTGACCCGGTTCGAACAGGATCTTGGGACGCGGCTTGTCGGCACCGTCCTGGACGCGACGCAAGATCACATCTGCCTCGGAATCCTTGATCGGCAGCGGACGCTCAGCGGTACCGCCGATGAAGCCCATGACCTTGGGAGTTTCCTTGATCAGATGCCAGGATTCGTCATCGATCCGGATCTTGCCGTCATCGGAACTGGTCTCGATCTGAACCAGCACGTAGCCGGGAAAGAACTTGCGCTCACTCTTGCGCTTCTGGCCCGCGCGCATTTCGATGACTTCTTCGGTCGGTACCAGTACTTCACCGATTTTCTCTTCCATTGCGGCGCGCGCGACGCGATCACGCAACGAACGCGCAACCTGATGCTCGAATCCCGAATAGGCGTGAACCACGTACCAGCGTTTGCTCATGTTCGCTTCCTGTTCAAGTAAATGATGCGCTGAACAACCAGCGGAACACGAAACCAAGCGTGGAATCGAATGCGAACAACATCAGACTGACAATGAGAACAACGACAGCGATCACCAACGTAGTCTGGATGGTCTCTTGTCGCGTCGGCCATACGATCTTGCGGAGCTCGAAATGTGACTCGATGGCGTATTCACGGAGGAACCTGCCAAAGCCGGAGAACGCGATGAATACGATCGCAAGCGCGAACCCGCCGAGCAGGATGCCCGTACGGGTCCACATGGAATTGCGACCTTCCAGCCAGTAAAACGCCACCAGCCCTGCCGTCGCCACTGCGATGGCCAGCCAGAGCTTGGTCTTGTCACTGTTGCTGAAACCGCTGGAATCCACTTGTGCGTTCATTCGTTTTCCCGACACCGGCGGGCGAGCCCGCGCGTTGATCACTTAAATTGGCACGCCAGGAGGGACTCGAACCCCCAACCTGCGGTTTTGGAGACCGCTGCTCTGCCAATTGAGCTACTGGCGTGTTGCAGATCAAGCCAAAGCGGACGGCAAGCCCTCGGCCCACCACCCGCATGGTTTTTCAAGCTGGATCGGGCACCGAGGCGCCCGGCCAGCGGAATTACTTGATGACCTTTGCGACGACGCCGGCGCCGACGGTGCGGCCACCTTCGCGAATCGCAAAACGAAGACCTTCATCCATGGCGATCGGCGCAATCAGCGTCACCACCATCTTCACATTGTCCCCCGGCATCACCATCTCCACGCCT
>JAYSZM010000114.1:0-7418 GCA_043738015.1 Lysobacterales bacterium | reverse complement strand
GTCATCGGTGAAGTCGAAGACCACATCTTTTGGGATCGCGGGACCTCCTACGCCTTGGCCCCCAGGCAAGTCGGCCTCGCTTGAAATCGCCATCGGAGCGGAAACTGAAATTTCCTGGTAATTGGTGCGGGGAGGCGTTCCAACCGTGCAGGCCGGTTCCGTGATAGCGCCGAGCGCAGGCGGCGGCGCGTAGTCCCGCATGCGCTCTCCACTCATATCCGGTCGGTAGCAGGCATTGCGGTGATAGCGCGCGACAGCGACCATGGTGCCGTTGCCTGAGGTTTGCGGCATCGCGGTGCTTCCTGGCCCTGGTTCTGTGATTGCTTCGGTGATGTTGCGCACTTTCAGCCGCACCTTCTCGAACCCGAGGATGCTGCTGTTGCTGGTCTTGCGCGGATATCCCTCGGAATCGACGGTATGAGGTGTGCCTTGGTTAAGCACGGCAAACACTGCTTGCTCGTTCGGCGTTATTTCGAGTCGGCCGCGGAAGAAGTAATCGATCATGCCAGCGCCGTAAGCGATCGCCCGAGGGGCGAGCATGTCGGCATGGATCTTGTACTGATGCAGGGTGATGATGCGCCCAGGGCCGTCGCCGTTTACATCGCCGAACTGATCCCACATGCTGACGCTGAACAGAGGGGCCTTTCCAGCGAACGGCGTGATACCAGCATCCACGTAGCCAGGCGCTACCGAATCGGGCACAACACGCCGTATCTCTCTAACCACAACATCACCGATAGTTGTCGGAACGACCGCTTCAACCACATCGTTTCCAGGAGAAGCAATGCCGCTTGGTGGGAGCGGCAAAGCAGTGGAGTTGAACAGCGTGCCTTCCGAGAAGAAGCCGCGATTGCTGTAGTCTGCCAGTCCGCGCCGGTCAATCTGAGAATTCGGCGTGCCCTTGGTTGTAAAGAATTCAACTGGCAACGTGAAAGAGGGAACAGGGTAGTTTCCGGTGGGCATGGGATCACCCACGCCCGAGTTGAGCGGCTGGCCTAGCAATGTGACCAGCTCGCGCTCGTCGCTCTGAGGTGTGAACGGTAAGTCCGATCCTCCAAGAGCTTCCAGGATGCGTAGATTCGTAAAGCTCTCGAATGTGCGGCGCCGAAGGCTCTCATTGAACAGGTCTGCAGGAAACACATTCGAGTGATTGTGGTAGTCGAGCCGCGAGTGCTGTGGTTGAGCCGCATCCTGCAGCAAATGCAGCACATGTCCGATGGACTTGACCGCGGTTCCCCAGAAGATATGACGGCGTGAAAAGTCGTCTTTCGCGATAAGCAGATTGCTAGTTTCAGGATTGGGCGTCTTGTAAGTCAGCGCTTGATAAAAGGCGCGCCGGCCGTCCGCCCAACTGAAGTGATTGCGGCGTCCAGCATCAACGACCGGCGGCACGAGCAGTGCGTCAGTTACGCCCAATGACCAGTCGGTCGCTCGGGCGAATTGGACAATCGAATCGTCATTGACCGGGTTGTAGAAATGGCGTAACACGCGGGTGATTTCACCATGCGGATCGACGTCAGGACTGAAGCCATCGAGGTACTCGCCTTGGCTGAGGTCGTCTTCACGGATCGCACCTCGCATCAACCAGCCTTCGAAGCGAAGCCAGGGTCTGTCGCCAAGTGGGGGTGTGGCGCGCTGGTACTCGATCGGCATTCTTCGCTGCTCGAAGGTGTTTACCGCGCGTGGGTTGACGGGGAGTATCGCCGGCCCCCAGAGCCCCGGCAGATCGTAGTAGCTATTTTGATCAGCGCCAGAGATGCTGACACCAACGGGAAGATTAAATGGCTCAGATTCGAGCAAGCGGTCCCACCCGAGCGCGCGGTAAAGCTCTGCGCTGCGCGGAGAACCAGAGGAGAGCGAGGAGCGATCAAAAGCCCTCTTCGTCATCCAAGCATGCGTGTCGACTTCATACGCCCCAGAAGGGCCGGACAACATCAACGCGCACAGTGCCAATCCACGCATCTTATTCATTCGATGTTCCTGTGCAGATCAAACAAGTTCATGCCTCCAGAGCCAAACTGCTGGACTGGCCTGGAGTTGGTGCGGGTGCAGGTGTCTATCTCATTCCAATGAGGAAGAAATACGCCATGCCAGCCAGGAAGAGTGCGCTCAATGCAGTCGTGGCAATGCCTGCAATCGGCAGTCCAGATGGTCGCTCTCGTCGATCTAGGCCGAAGTGCTGCACCCAGGCAAAAACGCAGAGGACCAATGCGAGCGTTGGCATGATCCAGAGACGCTCGCGAAAGACAGCGCGATAAGCATCGGCTGCTTGTCCTGCCATTCGGCCGGCTTGGTAGCTGGGAGCTGCCAGCGATTCTGCTTCCAGGCCTCGAATTCGAACGGCAAGAAAACATGCGGTGAGAAATCCGGCTACGAGCAAACCGGCCGCGACTCTGAAGAGCCATTTGGTCGATGGTGGCATGGTCACATTCCCGTGATTCGCCAGGTTCCATCCACGTCGGGTTCGAAGTTGATGAAAAATCCAGCGGGTGGGTTTGCGCCAACAGCGGGTTGCGTAACCATTAGCTGTGCCGTGTCACGGCCTAAGATGCCATCTGCGACCGTTCCGAGTTGGGAGGCGATGGTCGGCAATTGCGCGAGATTCGCGGTCCAAAATGTGTCGAAGCGCGGTCGCAGGTCCGGGTGCAGCATTTGCAGTGCGGCAGGTACATTGGATGCCGCAAGCTCGGTGCGCATGCGCTCGTAAACGTAGCAGAGCGTTGCCCGGATGTAGTTACTGTTGACGGAAACCACCGCACGTGTGGCCTCGTACGTAGTGCTCGTCGGCGGCGCCGTGGTGAGACGAAGCCGCGCAACGTATACCCCCGGAGTTCGGTAGACGTGCTTCAGCGGAGCAGCTAGGTCCGTAGTGTCCAGGTCGAACACACCATTGCCATCAAAGTCGACCTCGACGCGCACAACCTCCAGCGGTTCGACTGCACTCCATGAAAAGGTGATGGGCATCGGCGCAAAGCCGCCCGCGCGGGCTGCGTCAAAGACCACCGGCTCGACATTGGCCTCGTTATCCACGGTCACGTCGGCCGTGGCCACTTGCGATGCGCCCGACATCGCGACTCCGCGCGCCTCGATCGTCGATGGGCCCGCTGGCAACTTCAGCGCCGGAAGAACGAATTGGTTGCCGTGAAGGAATGCCGGGCTTCCGTTGATCGTGATTCCGGTATTGGGAGGCCCATCAAAGGTGCCTCTTACCTCAATCTGGTTTCGACGGGTGACAGCCCCGGTCGGGGGCGATGCAATTTGGATGGCCAGTGGGGTTGCTTCCGCTGGTAACGTTATTGGCGGCGGCGTATCGACGGGTGGGGGATACGGTAGATCGCGAAAGCCGTCGATGAAAATGAGCTTTGGTGGCTTTCCGCAGTTGGACTGTGCAAGAGTCATCGCAGGCGAGAATAGGAAGCAGGCCGCCGCGGACAACGCGCCTAGGCTACGTGAACGGCCCGCGGTCAATATTGACCCAGAACCTAATCTGGCCAACCGTTGAGTATTCATCGGACGATCCTGTCTTTGTGCATCGACGTGTCGGGTTCCAAAGCCTGGAGCCGCTCATGCAATGTCGTCCAGCCTGGGCAATGAGCAAAATCCGTGCGGTTCATGGCGGCTCCTGAGCGAAGAATTGAAGCTAGCACGGGAGCATGCCATGAAGGCCTTCGGAGATTTCTGATTCTGGAGTAGGAAAATTCTGAGAACAACAATTCTGCTATCCGTCGCGCCTGGAACCGCGATTTTCACCGATCCTCAAATCCCCGTCTTTTATGGCAATAATATGCATGGTGCAATGCACAACGCATCTTGAATTATTGCATGCGATGTTGGGGAGAGCCTGGATTTTGGGCGCGGAAAGTGATCACGAAGCGTTGGGTCGTGAGTCTCCTCGCTGGGGGATCAGTTGCTGTCACGGACGATCGGTGGCTGAGGGCCGGCATCTGCGACGAAGCCAAGCCCAGACACGAGCTGCACATAAATGCCTATCTATATAGGTGCACGATTGCTTCCCTCTGCGCAAGCTACGGTTGCTTCTCTTTGCGCTGAGTGCGGAACTTTCCCTTAGCGCTGAGTGTGCTTTTTTCCCTTTGCGCTGACAACGCTTTCTTCCGTTGGTGGAGTTCGGCTCGCCTGTGGCACATGCAGGAACTCTGCGGCGATGGCAAACATTGCGGGGAGCCTTCCGGATTGTGAGGATCTGCTCTTGCAGGTTTCAATCAGAAAGCCGGCAGCGACTGCCAAGTCACGGTGCCTATAGAAGGTCGATGATCGGCTCATTCCTGCCTCGTCCATGAAGCCTTCCGAGGACAACACAATTTGCCCATTGTTGCCGCCGTTGTATCGTCGATAGGCCCCGAACACGATCTGCTTTGCGTTTGGCGGGAGCGACCTCCATTTGGGCGAATCAAAGAGGGTGTGCGGGATGGCCGAAAAGTGCCTCGATGCGTTGTTGGCGGCGCTTGCCACTATCGAATCCAGCTCCGTCGCGGAGATGGGAGGTTTACAACGTCTGGTGTTGATCGACGTAAGCCTCCGGCGCACGGCTGTTTCAGTATGCCCACCGGAAAAGAACCCTGATGCCATTCGGTACAACGTTTCATTGCGTTCCCCTGCGGGAATGGCACCGTCCGCGGGGAATTGCTTTGCCGAGTGGCGGTAAATGGAAGCGAGTGCCGGGAACTCCGCCGTCATCTGCGCCAGGGTGTACGCAGGACCATCGAACTGCTGCGTCAAGTTGGTAAGTTGCCGTGATCTCTTGTTGTGCCAGAAACCGGGCAAGCGCATCACGCGTGGCGGGTCGCATACCTTCCGATCGCCATCGAAGCGCTTGGCCAATGCCCGCTGTAGTCCCTTGAAGCCGCTGATCGGTATGTCCTGAACCAGCCAATAGGCGTGCCATCGACCAGGGGAAGATTCGACTATCAGGTGAGGTTGCAACGCTCCCGACGTTACGGGCTCCAGCGGTGAGCCATCGAGATCGACAAACAGCGCGCGAATGCTGGTGACGTTTCGCTCAGCACGGCCGCGGCCGTCTCCGCGATTCACCATAACGAACACGCCCGCCCCTGATGAGTTCAACCTGGCCAGGGTACGCCCGTGCTCCGCCAAGGTGCCGTGCAGTACGCGAGTCAGATCCCGGCGTTTCCCTTCGCGGTCATCGAAGGTCTGGAAGGTGAAGCGATCGGCGCCGTTCACTGACCCGAGTCGATGCAGGAACGCATGGGCCTGGTCCAGGTCCGGTGAATGCAGGTCTTTTACGTTGGAGCTCGGTGCTGTCGTGTCTTCCACATCGTACGGGTCAAGTCGAGTTCCTGACGACTTCCTGTTGTTGCGGTCTGAAGGGAGCATGGCGCGCCTACTCCGACTTCGCAGCGTTGTCGATCAGGGCGCGGATGTCTTCGACGCGCCAGGCGGTGATGTTGGTGGAGATCTTGACCGACTTCGGGAATCGGCCCGACTTCACGCCCGCCCACCAGACGGAACGGGAGACCGGAAAGACGCGAAGCACCTGCGGCAGGCGCAGGAAGCCGGTTTCGGGGAGTGTGTTGGTGTGTTCCATGGTGTCGCCTCGGTTTGCTCCGGACGGAGCGGCGATGCGAACCTTATGCCTGCCTTTCGACAAAAGGGGACAGGAAATTCGGAATTAAACGTCCACTTTTGGCGCCACGTCCTTGAGCAAGCGCTCGTTCACGCCGTAGTGCTGGGCGAAGCGGCGGCGGTATTCGGTCCGGAATCCCTGGCGTTTGACTCCAGCGTACAAATCTGCCGGTCCTGCTTGCATTGGCGGTTTGATTCCCTTTGAGCGTTGTTGCCTGGCGGGTTCGCCCGGCAATACTTGCGCGCGCAATGCCCAGGGCAGAAGCTTCTCTCGCAATCCGTTTGCGAGCTCTGGATACTTCTGCAATTGCGTAACACGCCACTCAGATGTTTCACTCACGGCCGTCTTACGGTCGTCGGCCAGGCCTTGTCCAGCCAACTCCATTGCCTTAGCCAGCGTGTGTGGTCCGAGCACGTCTCCATCGACAAAGTGCCGCGCGATGATCGCTTCTTCGACGCCGTAGCGCGCAATCACCAGGGGTATGGATACGCTGTTGATGCCGGCATTCGGTCTGCCACGCTTTTTGTGCTTGTCGTCAATCTCAATCAGAGCTTGTGCTGCCAAGACCAGTGCATCGCGCTGGTCGTCAGGCTTGGCTTCTCGGGCAATCTGGAAGAAGAGCCGGGCGGCGAATTCTCGGCGACCATTGCGCAAGCACGTGCGCAGGTAGTCCACAATCGTAGGGTTGTTTGGGGATTTGGAAGTGCTGCAGGGCTCGGCTGGATTCTCGTCACGAGTGTTCATGGGTAGTGGGTCCTGAACATGCTGGGTAGACGGACAGGATAGGCTTCCCAACCTATTGTAGATGGCACTTTCCGCTCGCCTCGCGCGCGCGCACGCGCGATCTGTTGGAAAACCCTCATATTCCTCCGGTGGTTCGCCAATTCATCGCGTCATCGCAGCGTCCGACCGTCACCGAATACCACTCCCCCAGGCGTACAGCCCGACCTTGTTGATCGCCTGCCTGAGCGATTCATCGATGCGCACCCCGTGCATGGGTTGCAGCTCGTCGATCGATCCACAGGGAATGGCGGCCAGGGCTTCGCGCCAGGTGGCGGTGTCTGTCACGTGCTGACCATCGGCATCGAGCACCATGTATCCGGTTGCGATCGGCTCGATGTGATAGTTGGTGGGCTGGTACACGTCGATCGTTTCGCATTGCCGACCGAAGGGACGCAACAGACGACTGCACTCGCGTGGCAGGATGCGGTCGTAGAGATCGCGCAGGCCACTGCCGCCCCGACCATTCCAACGCTTCACATGCACGTCGGCACGTGTCCAGCTCAACGCCGTCACGCCCAGGTGCAGCGCGTGCAGCAGCATCAGCTTCAGTGCCAGTGCCGGCCATTCCGTGGCCCACGGTGGCCTGGCGATCGCGTCGATCGACTGCGCTTGTTCGTCGCCCTGCCGACGTTCTCGCTGCGCCCAGTCGCTTTGCACTTCGTGCAGCACCAATACATCGCGGCCTTCGTCCCCTTCACGGATATCGCAGCGCACATGGATCAGCACGTTGCGCTGGATGAAATGCCCCGAATAGAACGAGCGCGCGAACCAGGGCAGGGTGATCAACCACTCGCGATAGTGGCGTCCGCCAGGCTGCCGGTGCTCGCTCCAGTTGCCCAGAGTGTTGAGCCGCGGCAACGACACTGCGGCGTGCCGTTCGGCAATGTCGACAGCGCCGCGCATATGGTGGAACAAGCCGCGTGACGACTTCGGCGATGTCAACAGCTCGCCACGATGGTCGAACGCCATCCAGAACGATTGATGCCCGAATAGATCGGCCCAGCGTCGAACCTCAACGGTGTAGCCCATGGCG
>JAYSZM010000113.1:0-7453 GCA_043738015.1 Lysobacterales bacterium | reverse complement strand
TGGTGCGCGGCGCATTGTCGCGTTCACGCGCCGAGGTTGCGGTCGCGATCACCGGCATCGCCGGACCCGGCGGCGGCACCCGCGACAAGCCCGTCGGCACCGTCTGGATGGCCTGGGCCAAGGGCCATCATCCACCGACAGCCGTCATGCATCATTTTCCTGGCGATCGCGATGCGGTGCGCCGCGCCACCGTCGAGGTGGCTATTGCAGGGCTTGAGAAACTTCTCAGCGAATCGCGCTGATTATTCGCATGGCGCTGACGCCAGCTGTGGGATAATTTGGACTTGCCTGGTCCGTCCGGTTCTGCGTTCGCAGCTTCTGAGACCTCCACCTTGCACGCTCGCTGCCCCTGACATAGAGGATTGAACATGGCTTCTGAAGACAACAAGAAAAAGGCACTGGCTTCGGCCCTGTCGCAAATCGACAAGCAGTTCGGCAAGGGCGCAGTAATGCGCATGGGCGACAAGGTCAATGAGGCGATCGAGGTGGTATCGACTGGATCGCTCGGTCTCGATGTTGCCCTCGGAATCGGTGGTCTGCCGCGCGGTCGCGTGGTGGAGATTTACGGCCCGGAATCGTCAGGCAAGACCACGCTGACCCTGCAGGTAATCGCCAACTGCCAGCGCAATGGCGGCACAGCGGCCTTTGTCGATGCCGAGCACGCACTCGACCCCACCTACGCCGAAAAGCTGGGTGTCGATGTCGACAATCTGCTGGTCTCGCAACCGGATACCGGCGAGCAGGCATTGGAGATCACCGACATGCTGGTGCGCTCCGGCGCGGTCGACGTGGTCGTTGTCGACTCGGTGGCGGCCTTGACTCCGAAGGCGGAAATCGAGGGCGAGATGGGCGACAGCCATGTCGGCCTGCATGCCCGGCTGATGAGCCAGGCGCTGCGCAAACTCACCGCCAATATCAAGAAATCCAACTGCATGGTGATCTTCATCAATCAGATCCGTATGAAGATTGGCGTGATGTTTGGTAGCCCGGAGACCACCACAGGCGGCAATGCGCTCAAGTTCTACGCCTCCATTCGCCTTGATATCCGTCGTACCGGTTCGGTGAAGCGCGGCGAAGAGGTGATCGGTTCCGAAACCCGCGTGAAAGTCGTCAAGAACAAGCTGGCGCCGCCGTTCCGTCAGGCCGAGTTCGAAATCCTGTACGGCGAGGGCACTTCCCGCGAAGGCGAGATCATCGAGATGGGTGTGCTGGCTGGGCTGGTCGAGAAATCCGGCGCCTGGTACAGCTACAACGGTGATCGTATCGGCCAGGGCAAAGATAATGTTCGGCTGTTCCTCAAGGAACACCCCGAGATTACCAAGGACATCGATACCCGTCTGCGCGAGAAACTGCTGGCCGCCAAGCTCCCGGTTGCCGCCACTGAGGCCGACGTCGAACTCGAAGACGCCTGATATCTGCTGCCAGCGTGACGGCGCGCACTCCGACTGATTCGGACGCGCTGTTGCTCTTGCCTATGAACCCCTCTTCGCCATGCCACGCCCGCCCAAAAAAACGGTAACGCCCCGAGATCGCGCGCTCGGTTTGCTTGCGCGGCGTGAGCAATCCGGCCGCGAGCTCAAGCGGAAACTGGTCCAGAAAGGTGTAGGCCGTGATGAAGCCGCCGATGCGGTCGGCGCGCTGACCGACGCCAGCTTTCAGTCCGACGATCGCTTCGCGGGCATGATGGTGCGTCGACGGATTGCCGACGGATATGGCCCACAGCGTATCGCGGCCGAGTTGAGCGCGCACGGAATCAGTCGGGAACAGGTCCAGCGCGCGATCGCCGAGGAGGCTCCCGACTGGGATCAGCAGGCAGATCGCGTCTACCGGCGTAAATTCGGCGCGGGGCCGGCTGCTGATGGCAAGGAACGGATGAAGCGCGCAGCCTATATGGCCCAGCGTGGATTCAGCTACGACATCGCGCGCCGTGTCGCAGCTGCGGCGGAATCGGATAGCGAGTAGGAGCTGCGCGTGGTTGCGCGCTGGCGTCCGAGCATGGATGACTACTGCGTCAGCGCGACGATAGTCGCCAATCCGCCGAAGAAAAGGATGATTGCGACGATGCTGAGCACGGCCAGGCCAATCTGCAGATAGCCCAGAATCAGTCCGGCGACTGCCATGCCATCGCCATCCAGGGCACCGTTGGAACGCCGGATTTCGCTGCGGGCCATGTGCCCCGCAATGATGGCCACGATCGCTGCCAGGAACGGAAGCAATACCCAGCTGACCAGTCCGGCGACCAGACTGACCACGGCCGTGGTCGAACTGGGGCGTGCTGGCAGCATCGGAGCCGCCGGAGGATACGGAGCACTTGGCTGCGTTATCGGTGGCGGTGTGTATTCAGGCGGCCCTGGCGGAATCTGTGCATTCATCGATCAGTCCTCGTGTCGTGCGCGTCCATTGAAGCACTGGCGCCGGTTCGGTGCCAGCGCCGCTTGATCTCGACTATCCCGGTTGTCGCGCTGGACGAGCTTAGAAGTCGAAGCGGATGCCCTGGGCCAGCGGCAGCGCATCGGAGTAGTTGATCGTATTGGTCTGCCGGCGCATGTAGACCTTCCAGGCATCCGAGCCCGATTCGCGTCCACCGCCGGTTTCCTTCTCGCCGCCGAAGGCGCCGCCGATTTCGGCGCCGCTGGTGCCAATATTGACATTGGCGATGCCGCAGTCCGAGCCGGCTGTGCTCAGGAACTTCTCGGCCGAACGCATATCGGTGGTGAAGATCGACGACGACAGGCCCTGCGGTACGCCATTCTGCAGACTGATCGCCTCGTCCAGGGTCTTGAACGGCATAACGTACAGAATCGGTGCAAAGGTTTCGGTCTGCACGCATTCATCGCTGTTGCTGACGCCGCGGATGATGGTCGGTTTGACGAAATTGCCGGCTCCAGCGAGCGCGACGCCTCCGCTCAGTACCTTGCCGCCGACGGCCTTGGCCGATTCGATCGCAGCGAGGAAACGGCTGACCGAACCCTTGTCGATAAGCGGACCCATCAGAGTGCTGGTTTTAAGCGGATCGCCGATATGCGACTCGATCTGCTGATAGGCACCGACAAGCGTGTTGCATACCTCATCGATGATCGACTCGTGCACAAACACGCGTCGCGTGGTGGTGCAGCGCTGTCCGGCGGTACCGACCGCGCCGAACACGATGGCCGGGATGGCGAGTTTCAGATCGGCAGTCTGATCGACGATGATCGCGTTGTTTCCGCCAAGCTCAAGCAGGGAGCGTCCCATGCGCTGGGCGACACGCTCGCCAACCATGCGACCGACATGGGTCGAGCCGGTGAACGAGACCAGCGGCACCCGACGATCGTCGACGAAGGCCTGTGCCAGCTCACTGCCGGCGTCATTGAACAGAAAGAAGATGTCCGGAAATCCATTCGCGCTCAGGACTTCGTTGCAGACGCGCATGGAGGCCACTGCAGACAACGATGTTTTCGGAGAAGGCTTCCAGATCGTGATGTCGCCGCAGATCGCAGCAAGGAAGCTGTTCCAGGCCCAGACCGCGACCGGAAAATTGAAGGCGCTGATCACGCCGACCAGGCCGAGCGGATGGTACTGGTCATACATGCGATGGCCAGGACGCTCCGAGTGCATGGTGTAGCCGTACATCATGCGGCTTTGGCCGACCGCGAAATCGGCGATGTCGATCATCTCCTGGACTTCGCCATCACCTTCGGCCTTGATCTTGCCCATCTCGAGCGAGACCAGGGAGCCCAGTGCGTCCTTGTGCTTGCGCAGCGCTTCGCCGCAGAGCCGGATGGCTTCGCCGCGCCTGGGCGCTGGGGTGGTACGCCAGATCGCAAAGGCCGCTTGCGCGCGCTCGATGATGATTTCGTAGTCGGCCTGGCTCGACGCATGCACCTGGGCAATGGCCTCGCCGGTGGTCGGATTCACCGACTCCAGCACGCCGGCATCGCTGGTCTTCGACCATTCGCCTTGGCCAAGGTAGGTGCCGGAATTGACGGCGCTCAGTCCGAGCGCGTTCAGGATGTTTTTGGACATGGGGACCTCGAAGAAGCAGTTGGAATGGGGGAAGCGGGCGCAATGCGCCGTCGCGAGGCCGACCATTCTAGCTGATGCGCCCTTTTCCAGTGTGCCGGCACCGTGCCGGGCTGCGGGCAGGGTCCGGGCAATACTCGCCCACTTTGGTCGCTGCATCCGGTTGGCTAAGTTAGAATGCGCGGCCCGTCCTCGTAGCTCAGCTGGATAGAGCGTTCGCCTCCTAAGCGGAAGGTCGCCGGTTCGAATCCGGCCGAGGACGCCACTGACTCCCTTGCCCACCCTGTGTCGGGCGATGCTTCTGCCCATGATCCGCAACCTCGCTGCCTACCATTTTGTTCCGATCGACGCGCCTGCTGAGCTTGTCCAGCGTGTGCGCGACTATTGCAGTGAGGCCGGCTTGCTCGGCACCGTGTTGGTCGCGCCCGAGGGCATCAACTGCTTTCTCGCGGCATCGGCCGAAGCAATCGCTGCTTTCGTGGAGTGGATAGTCAGCGATCCGCGCTTCGCCTCGATGCCGGTCAAGCTCAGCGATAGCCAGGCCGCGCCATTTCGCCGGCTGCGGGTAAAGCTCAAGCGCGAGATCATCACCTTCCGCCGCGATGGCATCGACCCTTTGACAGCGCGTGCACCGACGGTCAGCCCTGCGACCTTGGCGCGTTGGTTGGCACAGGGCCACGACGACTCGGGGCGTGCACTGCAATTGCTCGATACCCGCAATGCCCAGGAAGTGCAGCACGGAACGTTTGAGGGCGCATTGACGTTGCCGATCCAGTGCTTCACCGAGCTTCCCGATGCCTTGGAACCGCACCGGGAATCGCTGCAGGACAAGACCATCATCAGTTTCTGCACTGGCGGCGTACGTTGCGAGAAATCGGCATTGTGGATGCGTGATGCCGGCTATGGCGATGTGCTGCAACTCGACGGCGGAATCCTGGGCTACTTCGAGCAGATCGGCGGATTCGGCTATCGCGATCGTTGCTTCGTATTCGACGACCGCATCGCGCTCGATCCGCAGCTACGGCCTTTGTCCCATAGAGATTGACCAACGGCGGCGCCAACCCCGCTGCTCAGGCTCGTGATTTTGTCCCCGAGGGGATTGCATAGAGCGTGGCTTGCCGCGCTGCCCGTGATCTTGATCTTGATCTTGATCTTGATCTTGATCTTGATCTTGTAGAGCGTGGCTTGCCGCGCTGATTTTGATTTTTCGGAAAAGGGCGAAAGCAGCGCGGCAAGCCACGCTCTACAGGAGACGGAGCAGCGAAAGCAGCGCTACAGGCTGCCGAGAAAATTGCCGACCAGGGGCGAGAAGCGCTCGAAGTCGACCAGGAAGGCGTCATGGCCCTGGATGCTGGGCAGTGGAAAGTAATCGACCACGGTGCCGCCATTGCGCAGGCCTTCGGCGATCTCACGTTGCTGCTCGATCGGAAACAGGATGTCGGTGCTGACACCGATCACCAGAGCGCGTCGTGCCTGCATGCGTGCCAGTGCAATCTCAACTGCGCCGCCGTGATCGGAGAGATCAAACCAGTCCATCGCCCGTGACAGATAGAGATAACTGTTGGGATCGAAGCTTCCGACAAAGCGATCCGCCTGCGCCTCAAGGTAGGCCTCGATTTCGAACTCGCGCTCGAAGGGCCGCTCGGGACGGGTGTTCAGTCGCTTGCGACCGAAGCGGTCGCGCCATTCGGCAGCCGAACGGTACGAGATCATGCCCAGCTTGCGCGCGGTGCGGAAGCCTTGCTCGGGCCATTGCGTGTCGGCGTAATTGCCGCCGTTCCAGTTGGGATCGCGACGGATCGATTCGCGTTGAAGTGAACGAATCGCGGTGGCAAAGGGAAGCGAATACGGTGCTGTGGATATCAGCAACAGGTTCTGCGCAACACCAGGGAACATCACCGCGAAGGCGAGCGCGCTCATGCCGCCCATCGAGGGTCCGATCAGGGCGGCAAGCCGCTTGATGCCATGAAGTTCCAGTACATGACGCGCGGATTCGGCAATGTCTTCCAGGGTGAGTTCGGGAAAATCGAGACGATAGAGCTTGCCGGTCTCCGGATTGATCGACGCCGGCCCGGTCGATCCCTTGCAGCTTCCCAGTGAGTTGACGCAGATCACGAACCAGCGCTCGCTGTCGATCGCCTTGCCCTTGCCGAGCATCGCCTCCCACCAGCCCTGTTGCGGATCAGCTGTGCTGGACGCCGCATGTGCGCTCGGTGAGAGGCCGGTCAGGATCAGGACCGCATTGCTGGCATCCGCGTTCAGGGTGCCCCAGGTCTCATAGGCGAGGCGGGCGCCGTGCAGGCTGCCACCGCGACGCAAAGTGTAGGGCGAGGGCAGGTCAAGGTACTTGCTGGCAGTCATCGAGGTGATCCGATTGCGGGGCGGCAGAACGCGAACCCTGGTGCTGAGCGGGGAATGATGACGCATGATCGCCGCGATCGCGATACTGCCGTGCGCTATCGACATCGCCACACGTGCTATCGGGCATGTGCCTTGATCCATGCCCGCTTGCCCAGAAGCGCGCGCGAACATTAGTCTGGCTGATGAGTTCGGAATCCCGTCGCGTTGAATCCGCCCAGATCGAACCCCACCCGCGCCTGCTCGATATGTTGCGGCGGCACCGGGACGAGCCCTGGCAGGCGCCGTTGCACGCGCCTACGGTTGCGGCATTTGCACGTGTACAGGAGGCAGTCGGCTCCGGGATGCGTGACATTATTATGGATTCCGGCTGTGGCACCGGCGACAGCACGCTGGCCTTGGCGGCCTGCTTTCCGGAGTGCTGGGTGATCGGTATCGACCAGAGTGCGGCCCGGCTGCGCCGACACGCGCCGGACGGTTTTGCTGTCCGTGGCAATACAGTGATTGTGCGCGCTGAGCTCGCCAGTTTCTGGCGACTGTTCAATACCGCCGGTCTGCGCGCATGCCGGCATTACCTGCTCTATCCCAATCCCTGGCCCAAGGCGGCTCAGCTCGGACGGCGCTGGCAGGGTCATCCAGTCTTCTTTGATCTTCTGCACACGGCCGATCGCATCGAATTGCGGAGTAACTGGCAGGTCTATGTTGAAGAGTTTGCGCTGGCACTGCGTTTCGCCGGGCTGGACGATGCGCGCGCGGAGTCTTACGCGGCTGAGCTTCCGTTGACGCCGTTCGAACGCAAGTACCGTGACTCAGGGCATGCGCTGTGGCGCGTCTGCAGCAAGCAAAACGCCAGCGACTGAGCGCTGGCGTTCTGGTTTGGCTCAGGCCATTCGATGCGGTGCAGACTGCATCGCGCGCCGGGCCTATTTGCGCTTGATGCCCGCGGCCTTGGCAAGCTCCTCGGCCTTGTCGGTTTTTTCCCAGGAGAACGCGGTGTAGCGACTGCCATCGTGTCCCTTGACCTCATACGGGGTGCGGCCAAAATGGCCGTATGCCGCCGTGGCCTGGTACATCGGATGGATCAGGTCGAGCA
>JAYSZM010000112.1:0-16015 GCA_043738015.1 Lysobacterales bacterium | reverse complement strand
TTGCCGGGATTCCACGTCATCGTGTCATCGCCGTCGTCGCCGAATATCTGGTCGACCGCGCCGACCGGATTGTCGCTGCCGTCGAGAATGTCGTTGCCGCCGTCGCCGTGGATGACATCAGCCAGAAACGAACCCACGATGGTGTCCCCGCTATCGCCGCCATTGATGGCAACCGAACTCAGCAGCGGAAAGTCAACTGCCGCAACAGCGGAGAATGAAATCAGGTTTACACCGGGACCGCCATTCGCAGTGACGCTGGCGACTGCGGCGCACGATACCGGACCGGCCAGCGCAGCAAGATTGAGCGTTACTTCGCCGGCACTGCAGCCCAGAACCAGATCGTCGCTGGCGTCACTGGCCACGGTCAGCGCCCCGGTACCGCCTGCGAAGTTGAAACTCACAGCTGCCGACACGGGCTGCGCGGTCGCCGCAACAAACACGAGCAGCAACGTGAGCGTGCATATTCTTGCTCGCGCGGCCGCGAAGAGGGCACCTGGGGACGTAGCACGGCTCCGATGATCAATGGAGCTGCTGCGTGCCGCCTCGCCTCGCGCTGAGGCAGGTGAAGTAAAGCCTGCTATCGAATGACGCCATCCAGCATGAATTCGCACTGCGTTACCTCGAGCTTCCAGAATGGAAGCACAGAGTACGTATCAAATTTCTTCGGGAGTACTGTCTTTCGACAGGTGCGTTCAAATGGCTCACGCGTGCATCATCAGAGCATTCGCATACCGTGCGCGCCTTCGCATATTCAATCCGTCGTGCATTGAACATCCTCCGGAACGCGTAGATTGCGTTGGCCGCGCGCGGACCGGGAGCCTGCGAGATCACGTTGAGCAAGCGATGCATTCAGTTCGTCCGCCCTATTGCCCGGCCCGACGACCCTGCGAGCCGGTACCATGACCACACCATGATCAACATCCGCAATCGCCGACGACTACTCCTTCGAATTTCACTGGGCGTGTTTGTCACATTGCTGATTGCGTACCTGATCCTGATCGTGCCGCTGCGCGCGTCCAACAACCGCGATTGGGCAGTGGATCAAGAGCGCACGGCAGTCAGCAGCATCGACGGTGATCATGTGCGCATCCACAACGTGCGCAACTTTCACTACCGAAGCGCCCAGGATTTCGACGTGCGCTGGGAAGCGCGCGCCTACGATCTGGGTCGGCTGCAATCGGTGTGGTATGTCGTCGAGCCATTCTCCGACTGGCGCGGCCCAGCGCACACCCTGCTCAGCTTCGGCTTCGATGACGGCCAGTTCATTGCCATCTCGGTTGAAATCCGCAAGGAGAAGGGCGAGGCGTTTTCGCCCTTGCTGGGCGTCTTGCGCCAGTACGAACTGGCCTATGTGATCGGCGATGAGCGTGACCTGATTGGCCTGCGGGCAAATCATCGCCATGACGATGTCTATCTCTATCCCATTCGCGTGACACCCGAACAGCTTCGCGCATTGTTTGTTTCAATGCTGGAGCGCGCCAACCGGATCGCCGAACATCCGGAGTTTTACAACACCGTCAACAACACCTGCCTCAGCAATATCGTGCAGCACATAGACCTCATCGCGCCGGGCCGCATTCCCTTCAGCTACAAGACCCTGCTGCCGGCGTACTCGGATGATCTGGCCTACGATCTTGGCCTGATCGACACCGGGTTGGCGCGCGACCAATACCGCCCACCGCATCGCATCAACGAGCTGGCCGCGCGCCATGCCGAGGACGCGAATTTTTCGAGCGCGATTCGATCTGCAATCCGGAGCGATCCGCGCTGAGGCGAGTCAATCGCCGCGGCGTTCGTTCCTGCGTTGGTCCCCGAGGGGATTGCATAGAGCTGGGCTTGCCCCGCTGCTCCGGATTTTTTCCAACAACAAATTGAATCAAACGCAGCGCGGCAAGCCACGCTCTATGGCTGTCAACAGCGGAGCTGGTCAATCCCCTCGGGGACAAGAGCAATGACTGGCTCGTGATTTCGAATTGCGACGACGATCTCAATTAAATATGAAAATCGTTTTCACATCGATGAATTAGATCCCGATTTGTCCCCGATCGACCCGGATCCATCCTTGGAAGGAACAATGGCGCGGCGTAGCGTGATGTTGCGGCGCTCGCTGCCGAATGCATCGGCTGCAGCCCGCATTCCCTGACTTGGAGGCATTATGAATATGTGGAACCGTCGGCTGCTGCAACCAGCCCGTCGCGCTGCGCTGTTCCTGCTCTGCACATTGACGGCGTCACTGGCGCAGGCGCAGAACTTTGAGGCCTATTACGGAGAAAATCCCGCCCGCGACTCGGGTCAAGACGTCAAGTCGGTAAATGTCTGCCTGGGCGGTGGTTCCATTGTCGCCGGCACAAGGCGCACACCGGTCGCCACCGAAATTCTGGTCTCGCGCGTCGACAACAATGGCATAGGACTCTGGCAGCGCGCCTACCGGATCGGCGGCAGCACGAATTCGAGCGCCCAGGCCATCGTCGAAATGCGCAATGGCAGCGGCTTCGCGCTGACCGGCTCGGTCAGACAGGCCGCCGGCACACATATCCACGTGCTGCGGATTCGCTGCAACGGCGCATTGATCTGGTCGCGTGTGTTTGGCAATCAGGCCGCTGGCCACCGCAGCATGGGCTACGACATCATCGAAGCGCAGAATCTCGCGGCGCCGCTTGCGGCCGGCGAACTGGTGATTGCCGGCGACGAGCATATTGCTGCCGTAGGTACCGTGCGGGGCCGGCTACTGCGGCTGACTCCGGCCGGTGCGCTGATGTTTGATCGTGCCTACAGCCAGCCTGCGCCGCAATTGGGACTGCGATTCCGCGCGCTCACTGAAAGCCGTTCTGCCGCCGGTGGCGCGCCCGATATCGTGGTGGCCGGAAGCTCGGCCTTCGGCAGCAACTGGGGCACTGATCGGCGCGCCCTGATGTTTCGCGTGCGTTTCAATGGCGCACCTGTCTGCAATGCCTCGATGGGCATCGCGGACAGCACGAGTGAGGATTTTTATGGCATCGTCAATCTGAGCTATGGCAATTTTCCGCATGAGACCGTCCTGGTCGGCGCCAGCAGCCCGCCGTTGACCGGATCGTTGCCGCTGTACATGGTGCGCTTCCGGGCGCTCGGCTGTATCCCGATGGTGCAGTCGATGTGGCGCGATCCGGTCGATACCGCCGTCGCCTACGACGTGGTCGAAATTCCTGCGGGCCTGGTCGGTGCCGGTTCGGTGATTGCAGCGGGCACACTGCGAAGCACGGTCACGCAGGGCGACGCCTTCTCGCTGTCGGCAACACCGGCCAGCCTTGGGCCCAATGCGCCGGCAACGCGTTACAGCACGCAGAGTGCGCGCGCCGAGACGATCTTTTCGCTGGATCTGAAACGCGACCGTTTCGTCATGGCGGGCAGCACGTACAGCGACTGGGATGGCGTCGGCGACGGTCAGGATTTCTATCTGGTTCAGACCACCCCGAACCGCGACACCCAATGCAGCGTGCCATGGAATTTCTCCTGGTCGCCGGTGAATCTGCCACGTCAGCAGTTCACTCCGCCGATGGCCGCACTCCAGCAGAACCAGGCAGTAAACGTACTGGTGCTCAATGCCAGCGACGAAGGCAATTGCTGCACACTGGACCCCAACTGATACAACGCAGATGTCTGCATGGGTCGGGCGCAACTGCGTCCGCGCCCATGCAGATCAGGTCGGGACACAGGGTGCGGCCTGGCGCAGGGACGGCATCGGCCGCCCCGCCTGCATACTCGCTACCATGGCCGATTGTCTCAGCGGGAATCGCCATGGCATTGAAAGCCACCATCTGCAAGGCCGAGTTGCAGATCAGCGACATCGATCGCCACTACTACGCCAGTCATAGCCTGACTCTGGCGCAGCACCCCTCGGAGACCGAACAGCGCCTGATGCTGCGGCTGTTGGCGTTTGCCCTGCACGCCGATGAGCGCCTGGAGTTTGGTCGCGGGCTCAGCAGCGAAGACGAGCCCGATCTCTGGCGCCGATCGCTGACCGGCGAAATCGAGCAATGGATCGAACTGGGTCAGCCCGATGAGTCGCGCATACGCAAGGCCTGCGGGCGTGCGCGTGAAGTGATTGTCGTTGGCTACGGCGGCCGCGGCTTCGGACTCTGGTGGGACAAAAACGCGGCGGCCTTCGCCCGTCAGGGCAATCTGCAAGTGCTCGAGATTGACGCGGAGTCGACAACGGCGCTGGCCGGCCTGTTCGCCCGCAGCATGCGCTTGCAATGCCTGATCCAGGAAGGTGAGAGCCAATTGTCCGACGAGGCGCAAACCGTCGCGGTGACGCCGCTGTGGCGACAACGCCCAAACGCATCATCTTGAAACGTCCCGCCCGCCGTGATTCGGCGTATGTGCGCGATCGACTCGCCATTGACCCGGACAATCCGCGATGATGGTGCCCAATGAGTCCGATGCCCGCCCTGCTCTATCTGCTGCTATCGCCCGAACTGGCTGAAGCGCCGATGCGCGCGCCACCGGCGCGGCTTGACCGCGTCAGTGTGCGCGCCGACGCCGACGAACCGGTCGCGAGTACCGCGCGAATCGAGGCGGCAACCATCGACAGCGTCGCCGCCACGCATCTGAATGAACTGGCGCAGCGCGTTGCCGGTGTCTGGATCGGCCGTGGCAGTGGTCAGGAGCAACTCACTGCGATCCGCTCACCGGTGCTGACCGGCACCGGCGCCTGCGGTGCCTTTCTGTGGACCGAGAACGGCGTGCCGATCCGACCGGCGGGCTTCTGCAATATCAATAATGGCTTCGAACTCGATACCCAGAATGCCGAGGCCGTCGAAATTCTGCGTGGACCCGGCACCGCCTTGCATGGATCCAATGCCCTGCATGGCGTGATCAATGTGCTCACCCCGTCTGCTTTCGATGCGCCAGCGCTGCGCTGGGGCATCGAGACCGGCGGCGACGACTACACGCGTGTGCGCGGCGCCTGGTCGAATTCGAGTGCCGAGCGCGCTGTGTACGTCGGCGCGCAGGCGATCGACAGCGGCAGCTTCCGCGCCCAGGAAGGCTATCGCCAACAGCAAGTTCATCTTGCCCAAGAGTCCGCGGGCGAGCGCGGGCTCTGGCATTCCTGGCTGTCCCTCAATGAGCTGAATCAGCAAACCGCGGGCTTCATCAGCGGCCTCGATGCCTATCGCGATTCCCAGCTCCGCCGCAGCAATGCCAATCCCGAGGCCTTTCGTGATGCCCGCTCGTTGCGTGCCGCGTCGCGCTACCAGCACGATTTGGATGGCCGCTGGTCGTGGCAGCTGCTGCCCTACCTGCGTAGAGATCAGCAGCAATTCTTGCAGCACTTCGCGCCCGGACAACCGCTTGAAGACAATGCCAGCAGCAGCGTCGGCGTGCTCAATCTGTTCAATTTTCGTGGTGCGCGTACGCGCTGGGCATTCGGCGCAGATCTCGAATGGGCGGCCGGCACATTGCGCGAATATCAGGCACTGCCACTGAGCACAGGCTCGCCGCAGCAACAGGCGATTCGGCCGACCGGCGCACACTACGATTATCGCGCACGCACCAGTTCACTGGCCTTGTTTGTCGATTACGCCTGGGCGATCAGCGACCACTCCGAACTGCAGCTCGGTCTGCGCGGCGAGCGGCTTGCGTACCGCTATGACAATCGTGCGGCCGACGGCAATCTGCGCGAGGACGGCAGTGCCTGCGACTTTGGCGGCTGCCTGTTTCTGCGCCCGGCGGATCGGCGCGATGAATTTCAGCAGCTGGCGCCCAAACTCGGATTTCGTCGGACCGTCGAACACGGCGCCTACTGGATGCGGCTCGCCCGCGGGTTTCGCTTTCCGCAGGCGGGCGAACTGTATCGCCTGCAACGTGGCCAGCAGGTTGCCGATCTCGACAACGAGTTGTTCGACATGGCCGAGCTCGGTGCGCGCCGCGAGATCGGGCCGATCTGGCTCGATGCTGCGGTCTACGTCGCCCGCAAGCGCAATTTCATTTTCCGCGATGCCAACGGCTTCAACGAGAGCGAGGGACGCACGCGGCACCGCGGTATCGAGCTCGCACTCGGCGGCACCAGTGAAACGGGCTGGTCATTCGACCTCAATGCAGGCTACGCGATCCAGCGCTACGAATTCGAGCGCGCCATTGGCGCGGGAGAAACCATACGCGCCGGCAACGAGATCGACACCGCACCGCGACTGCTCGGCGGAGCGCGACTTGGCTATTCGGACCGGAGGCTCGGCCAATTCGAACTGGAGCTTGTGCATCAGGGGGGTTACTTTCTTGATGCCGGCAATCTGGCGCGCTATCCGGGCCACCGCCTCGCCCATCTGCGCTGGCAGCGCGGCATAGGCGAACGCTGGAACGTCGGCGCGCGGCTGATGAATATCGGCAATCGCCGCTACGCCGAGCGCGCCGATCTGAGCTTTGGCGAATACCGCTACTTTCCCGGCGCCGGCCGCAGCCTATTTCTCAGCCTCGCCTACCAGACTCAACCGTAGGAGCACCGTATCGGTGCGACCGTTGTCATCACCATGACCACCGCGGTCGGCCCGCCTCGGGCCTCGCACAAGACAGCGCCGCGGACCTCCTGAGTGGGCGGCGGCCACACTGCAGGTTTCGCCCTACAATCCCCTGCTACCGCTGCCTATCCTGCCGCCATGGAGATCGCCATGCACCAGAAACTCTTGTTGGCAACACTGGTGGTCGCACTCTGCGGCTGCAACAGCAGCGAACAGAAAGTCGCTACGCCCGCGCCGATTGCCGCTACCGCGGCTGCGGCTGCGGCTGCGCCTATCGCGCAGGTGCGAACGCCGACTGGCGCCGGCTTCACGGCGCAGGAGCGCGCGCGCTTCAATGAGCCCTGGGCGATGAGCTTTCTGCCCAACGGCGACCTGATCGTCACCGAGAAACGCGGAGCGATCAAGCGCCTCGACGCCGCCGGCAATATCGGCACGATCAGTGGCGGACCGACGGTCGACTACGGCGGCCAGGGCGGCCTCGCCGACGTGGTGCCGCATCCGCAATTCGCGGCGAATGGCTGGATCTATCTGAGCTACGCCGAAGCCGGCGACGGCGATCTGCGCGGCGCAGCGGTTGCGCGTACGAAGCTCGCCCTCGATGACGCGGGCGGCGGCGCATTGAGCGAGCTTCAGGTCGTCTGGCGTCAGGTCCCCAAGGTCAGCGGACGCGGCCACTACGGCCATCGCATCGCCTTCGATCGCGACGGCATGCTGTGGATCAGTTCGGGCGACCGGCAGAAATTCGATCCCGCCCAGGACATGGCCAGCAATCTCGGCAAGACCATCCGCCTGCACGATGATGGCAGTGTGCCGAAGGACAATCCGTTCGCCGATCAGGGCGGCGTGGCGGCCCAGGTCTGGTCACTCGGCCATCGCAATCCACTGGGCATCGCCTTCAATGCCGAGGGCGCATTGTGGATGCAGGAGATGGGACCGGCCGGTGGCGACGAGCTCAATCTGATCGAGCGCGGCAGCAATTACGGCTGGCCGATCGTCTCCAATGGCGATCACTACGATGGCAAGGACATCCCCGACCATCCGACCCGGCCGGAATTCAACGCACCGGAAATCCACTGGACACCCGTGATCGCGCCCGCGGGTTTCATCATCTACAGCGGCGATCGATTCCCACAGTGGAAAGGCAACGGCTTTATCGGCGGCCTGGCTTCGCAAGCCCTGATCCGCATCGAGTTCGCCGGCAGCAGCGCGCGCGAAGCTGAGCGTTTCGACATGGGCCATCGCATCCGCGATGTCGAGCAAGGCCCGGATGGTGCGATCTGGCTGCTTGAGGATGGCAGTGACGCGCGCCTGCTGAGGCTTGACTCTGGCGCCTGATCGAGCGCGATTCGTCGATAGCGGGCGCGGACTCAACCGCGCCCGAGTCGCCACCAGCCAAACATCATCAACAGCAGGGGTGGCACGGTATAGGCGACGACCAGGCTGATTCCGGCAACGCGCGCCGCATTGATCGCCATTGGCTGCAGCACCACGTAATAGGCGACAGCAACCATCAGCCCGAAGAACAGCCGTTTGCCAAATCCGCCCGAACGCAGCGCGCCAAATACCAGAGGCAAGGCAAGCAGCAGGGGCGCAAGCACGTTCAGTGGATAAAATACGCGCGCCCAGAACGCCGATTCAAAGAGTGTGGCGTCCAGCTTGTTGCGTTCGCGGTAGTGGATAGCGCCGCGTAGATCGGCCAGGCGCTGGTAGCTGGGATCGACGATGGACAGCGACAGCAGCTTGGGATCCACGCGCGAATCCCATTGCCAGCGATCAAAATTCGTGGTCTCGATCGCGCCTTCGCTGAAGGTGTAGCGCGATACATCGCTGAATTGCCAGGCGTCGTCTTCAAACGTCGCGAGCGCACCGCGGGTGATCGTCAGCAGGCGACCCAAGTCGTCGAAGCGATAGAGGCGGGCATCGATCAACTCGATGCCCTGTTTGAGTACGCGCCCCTGCTTGGCATTGAGCAGATCCTGTCCATCGCGCGCCCACATGCCGGTGTTGTTGGTCACCACCAGATCTTTCGACTTGGCACCGACGACCACGCCCTGTGCGCGCTTCTCGCCCTCAGGCGCCAGGGTCTCGCCCAACCACATGACCGGAATGGTCAGCAGGGAGATCAGCACCAGGGCCGACCAGACCAACCTGCGCTTGGACCAGCCGGCGGTGCGCAGGGCCGTCAACTCGGACGTGGGCGCCAAGGCACCAAGGCCGATCACGCCGCCGATCACGGCAGCGACGCCAAACATTTCGTAGCCGCGGCGCGGAATCGTCCAGGCGACATAGGTCAAGGCAACGGTCAGGGTGTAGTCGCCCTGGCCGATTTCATCGATTTCATTGGCAAAGGCGGTGAACGCGTGGATTCCGACCAGGACCACCCAGACGATGACGAAGGTCAGAAAAACCTGACGAGCGACCAGCTTGTCGGCACGTTTGAGCAGACTCATCCGCGACCTCGCGGCAGTCGCTCGCCGAGCCGGATCAGTACTACGGACAAAATCAGGACCATTGCATGGATCCACCAGAGTCCGAGCGACTCGGGAATTGCGCCAGCCGCCATCCAACCGCGACCGAGTGCGAGCAGATTGGCGTACAGGATGTAGCCGAGCACCGCGATCAGGATGCGGCCGTAACGTGGCTCACGCGGTGGCGCCTTCGACAGCGGAAATGCCAGCAAGACCAGAAACAGCGCCGACAATGGCACGCCGAGTCGCCACTGCAACTCGGCGCGGTCAGCAATCTGTTCGCTGCCCATCAGTGCCTCGGTGGAACGCACCGATTCGGCGCGGCGCTTGCCATCCGGATCGGGCTCGGGCAGGCGGATATCGTTGCGAGCGAAACGCATGGTACGAAAATCGGGGGTATCGAGCGTGCCCTCGACGCGGAATCCTTCCGTGAGCGACAGGAAGCGCTGCGCGCCATCCTCGTCGTAGAACAGCTGACCTTCACCGGCGGTGACGATATCGAGTCTGCCGTCGTGCTCATGCTGGACGAACAGGCGCTTGAAGCGGGTGCCGTCATCGCTCATCTCGCCGACGTAGATCACCCCGTAACGGCCCGGCATATCGACAAAGCGGCCGGGCTCCATGCCAGCGACCAGGAGCGATCGATTGGCCTCGCGAACCATGCTGTCGGCCCGGTCGAGTGCAGCCGGACTGCCCCAGAACGAAATCAGCGCCAGGATCACGGCCACCGGCACCGCCAGAAACCAGAGCGGCTTGAGCATGCCGCGCAGGCGCAGACCAGATGCGGCCAGCACGGCCATCTCACTGTCCCGGTACAGCCGTCCATAGGCAATCAGCACGGCCAGGAACACCGCCAGCGGAAGGATCAGGCTAAGCGCATCAAGCGAGCGCAGACCCAACTGGCTGAGCAGCAGGGAGGCCGGAATCTTGCCGCGGGCAATGCGATTGAGCACATTCGCCAGGACGCCGCCGAGCAGCACCAAGGACAGCATGGCGCTCACGGCAAAGAAGGCGAAATACAGTTCGCGCAGCAGATAACGATCGATCAGACGGAACACGGACACCCGGACTGCTAGAATGGTGGGACTACGCGCAGCTTGGCTTGACGCGGACGACGCCTCGGTCGACCGCTGCAGTCTAGCCGAAGGCGGGGCGAAGGCCCCGAATCTCAGACCCAGCCCATTCTCACGATTCAGGATGACCATGACCCTGACTGTTGCCTTTACCCAGCATTCTCCTGTCGACTGCCCGGCCGATATCATTGTGGTCGGTGTGCACGAACACGGTGTGCTGACCACTTCGGCGCAACTGATCGACAGCGCAAGCTCGGGCGCGCTGTCGCGCCTGTCCGCGCGCGGCGACCTGCCCGGCAAGCAGGGCGCGCTGACCCGCCTGCTTGATCTACCGGGTATCACCGCCGCACGCATCCTGGTGATCGGCCTCGGTGAAGCAGGTCCGCTCGATGCGCCGCGCTATCTGAAGGTACTGGCCGAGGCCGCGAAGGCGCTCAAGGCCGGTAACCAGGCCAACGTCGCCAGTTTCCTCGCCGAAGTCATCGTGCGCGAACGCGATGCCGACTGGCGCCTGCGCCAGCATGTCGTGGTGTTCAGCCATCACGCCTATCGGTTTGTGAGCACGCGCGGCCGCAAGCCGGGCGACAACGGCATCAAGTCGCTGCAGCTGCCGACCGGAAACGAAGCTGCACTGCGCGCTGGCCTGGCGATCGCCGCAGGTGTCGCGTTGACGCGCGAACTGGGCAATCTGCCGCCAAACATCTGTACGCCGCAGTACCTCGCCGAAACCGCCCAGCGTCTTGTTACGACACTGCCGAATTTTTCCGTCGAGATCCTCGAACGCGCGGACATGGAAAAACTCGGCATGGGCGCCCTGCTGGGCGTGGCCCGCGGCAGTCGCAATGCGCCGCACCTGATCATCATGAAATACACCGGCGCAGCCAGCGCCGATGCCGCGCCCTATGTGCTGGTCGGCAAGGGCATCACCTTCGATACTGGCGGCATCAGCATCAAGCCCGGCGCCGGCATGGATGAGATGAAATTCGACATGTGCGGCGGTGGCTCGGTTTTTGGTGCCCTGCATGCCGTTGCCGAACTCGGTCTGCCGATCAATGTGATCGGCGTTGTGCCTGCCGTCGAGAACATGCCCGATGGCGATGCCTATCGTCCCGGCGACGTGCTGACCTCGATGTCGGGCCAGACTATCGAGGTACTCAATACCGATGCCGAAGGCCGCCTGATCCTCTGCGACGCGATCAGCTACGCCAAACGCTTCAATCCGCACACCATGGTCGACATCGCCACCTTGACCGGCGCCTGCGTGATCGCGCTCGGCAAGCATGCGCATGGCCTGATGAGCCACGACGATGCACTCGCCGATGAATTGCTGCATGCCGGCGAACAGGTACACGATCGCGCCTGGCGTCTGCCGATCTGGGACGACTACCAGACCCAACTCGATACCGGCTACGCCGACATGGCCAATATCGGCGGCAAGAATGCTGGCGCCATCACGGCCGGCTGCTTTCTTGCCCGCTTCGCCAATGAAGTGCGCTGGGCGCATCTGGATATCGCTGGCACCGCCTGGGACGAAGGGCGCAAGGGCGGCGCGACCGGTCGACCGGTGCAACTGCTGGTGCAATGGCTGCTCGATCGCGCGGGCTGACCGATGGCACGCGCGGCACTTGTTGCAGCGATCAGGCACCGGCTCGTCGCAGCGGCAACGCTTGAGGCCAGCGCACAGCATCTGGCTGCCTTTGCCCTGCTGGAGGAGGCGCATATCCTCAGCCAGCGTCTTACGCTCTGGCATTGCCGCGTGCACCTGCGGATGTGGCGCAATGGCTGGGCGCGGCGCGACTGGCGCGAAGTGATCGGCCAGAGCACGCGTTTGCCCGCCGCGGCCTTGTTCTCGCGGATCTGGGTACCCCTCGGCAATCCTGGTGGCGCGCGCATCAATGCGCTGCGGCCGGTGCCGATTCCCGACACACTGAAATCCCTGCTGGAGTCCTGAATGGCTGCCGCCGATTTCTATCTGATCGACAAGGCGCGTTTCCGCGAGAACCCACTGCTCCTGGTCTGCGAGCTGGCCAAAAAGGCCTTCGAAGCGCAACTGCCGACCTTGATCCACTGCCGCTCACGCGAGCAGGCCGATCAACTCGATGAACTGCTCTGGGAGTTCGATCCCGATGCCTTCCTGCCGCACCAGATTGCCGGCGAAGGCGAGGACGACGAGATCACTGCGATCCTGCTGGTCGCGCCCGAATACGACGCCCCGATGCGGGCCCTGGTGATCAATCTGCGCGACAGCTGCGCACCCGCCGGGTTCCAGTCGGTAAAAGAAGTCGTCGCCGCCGATCCTGCCGAACGCGAAGGCTCGCGAGCACGCTGGAAGGAATACCAGGCGCGCGGCCTGACACTGCGCAAATTTGACATGTGAAAGGAGTCTGGTTTGCAACCGATTGATCACATTACACGCCATTTCGCGCGTTAGCATTTATAGCGGTCCATCGGGGCAGCCATCCAAGGAGCTTTTGTGCGCATTATCTTCCACAAGTTGCCCGGTCTCGCCGCCCTCTGCCTGATTGCCCTTCCGCTCGCCGCCAACGAGTGGGACAGCGCCTGGAGCGGCGACAGCGCGCCGCTCGCCGGACCGAGAACGCAATATCTCGACGCCTCACCGCTTCCCGATCGGCCGAGCTGGCTAGTGGAAGATCGCGGCTCAATGACGCGCATATCTGCCAGCGGTGAAGTGCTGGCGCGGGTCACCACGGCCGCCAGGGTCGGCGAAGTGCTGCGTAATTTGCCCGACGGCGGCCTGCTGCTGTACTCGATGGGCAAGTTTTCACGCTTGGACGTGGCCGGCAGAGTCCTTTGGGAGTTCGTCCGCGACCCGTTTTCCCTCTCGAGGACAAACCCCAACGAAGTCGCCGCTGACGACCTTGGATCGGTCTGGTATTTCGATCCTGATGCGCAGCTTCTGCGCAAAGTGGGCGTGGACGGCGAAATTGTCTTCACGCACACGGCAGCGGAACTCGGCCTGCGCGAGATCACATCGATTTCGGTGTCTCCCTCGGGCCAGCGGGCACTCGTGGCGGGTGTCAATGGAGAACCCGAGCAGCCCTTGATCGCGAGTTCCCGACTGTCGCAGAGTGGCGACGTACTTTCGACCTGGACTGGCCCGGTTGCGCAGGGATCGGGGCCCGAAGCCGTTCGGGGCGCCGTGCTCGATGACGAACACGCCTTCGTAGTCGCGATCGACAGCCAGAAGCACCTCTTGGTTGCCTTTCATGACGCCGCCGGCACGACTGCGCTGCCGCAAACCCCTTCCACACTCGACGTCAACCCAGGCATTCATTTTGTCAAGACGACCTCGAATGGATTGGTGGTTTCAACCTCGCACGGCATTGAACATCCGTTCTCTTCCAGCTACTGGCAAAAACTGTTCTTTTATTCTGAAACCGGGCAGCTGCTATCTGAGGACGGACCCAGCTCCGGCGCAGACCCGATCGTTGACGAGAACGGCGCGCTTTGGACCCTCGCGGAACGGATTGACGAATTTGGCTACGGCATGGGATGGGAACTGGTCAAGATGACACCGGCTGGCGCAACCCGAATCAACTTGCCGGCCGACATTGGCTACTTCGCGTTCATCGCTGCGACACCGCACGAGGGCAACGTCATGATCGCCAATGGGGTGCAGCTTTTCCGCGTGAGTTCAGCCGGGGTGGTGACGACGCAGGAGCCCTACTCTGCGATGGTGCCACTGAGCCGGGTGCTTGGCACCACCAGCGACGACGGCAGCAGCTTCATCATCCAAGCCCCGACTGTCGTGCAAGGCTCATCGACCGGCGCAACGCTCAGCCGGATTGCGCATGACGGCAGCTTGCAGTGGTCTGTATCGCTTCCGCGTGAGGTCAACTTTACAAACTCCGCCGGCTTTCTCAATTCGAACTTGATCGCCGCGAATACGGCACGGGTGTGTTATCGCCCCTATTCCACCACCCTCTACTGCCACGACGCCAGCAACGGCCAATTGCTTACGCGTGCCAACCTGCCCCAGGGCAGCTACGACACCATCGCGCTTGATGCCGACAATCGTGTGCTGTTGTACCAATTTCTCGGTGGCGCGGCACCGGTCCTAGTGCTCGCCGCCGACCAGTCCCAGCTGCCGCAGAGTGCCTACACCCCCGCGATGCTTGCCCCTGGGCTGTATCACCCCGCCGGGTACGAGCTGTATTTCGAGACCGGCTCAAATGGAACGGTCACAGCGATTCACCGTGAGGCTCGCGTCAGCCAAGGCGCCACCGCTGCGGTCACTTGGCAACTCGTCGCACGACAGCGACCGGCAAGGCTTCCGAACGGTCAGCCCAGCATTCTCATGCTCGAGGATGGCTCGGCGCTGCTGCTCGCATTCGGCGACAACACGCCGCTCACCTTGCAGCGACTCAATGCCGACGGCACGCTCGGCTACCAACGCAGCTTTACCGGGCTCTTCAGCCGAGCAATCCTGAATCTGGCTGGCGACCAAGTGCTTGTCGTGGCGCACCGCGATGCGACCTACTTTGTGCCAGGAGAATCACAGCTGTTCGGCATTGCGCTCGAGAGCGGCGCAGTTAACTGGCAGCACTCCCTGACCCTACAGGCGCCGAACTATTTCTCCTCAAATTCAGCGGGGAATGTCTTCGTAGATGCCGAGTCTGAGCACGCGCTGTGGTGGACGGCGGACACGGTGGATTTCAACCTACAGAAGGTCCGCCTCGCCGATGGCGCATTAGTTGCGCGCACTGATTTTCCGTGCACCCCACAGCACTGCCGGATTGATCGTGTGCACGTGGATGCAACCGGCACCACACTTTTGCCCTCCGTCACACGCCGCGAACACGATCCATTCACACCCAGGGTGCGTGCCGATCAGGAAGTACTCGAAGGCGCCTGGTACCAGTCGCAGACATCGGGCCAGGGCGTGCTGTTCGACTACATTCCGCAAAGCCGCACCTGGTTTGGTACCTGGCACACCACTTTGGGTGAAGGCCGCGCCAGCTTGCGTTGGTTTACCGTGCAGGGCGAGGCCAGCAGCGATGGCAGCGAGTCCACGCTCGGTATCTATCTCGCCAGCGGGGGACAGTTCGACAGCGGCCCGCCGATCAGCAGCACGAGTGTCGGCTCGGCAAGGCTGAGCTTCGACACCTGCAGCAGCGCCAATCTCGAGTACCAGTTCACCTCGGGCGAATTGAACGGCCAGGTGGGTTCCATTCCGCTGCGCGCGTTGACACCGCACCCGGGTGGCTGCGCCGCCATCGATCAGCCACCCGCGAGTATCGTGGCGAGCGAACGTAATGGCATCGGCACCCAGCACAGCGGCACCTGGTATGAGCCGGCGACCAGTGGTCAGGGACTGGAGGTAAGTATTCGACCCGAACTCGGCGATGGCGCGATCTTCGCCGGCTGGTTCACCTACGATCCTGAGTCGGCTGCCGATGATGTCCAGGCGCAGCACTGGTTTACCCTGCAGGGCCATTTTTCCACAGCGGCCAGCGGCGTGGTCACCCTGCCAATCTTCCGCACGATCGGCGGATTCTTCGACCAGATCGGCACGCGCAACACCGTGCCTGTGGGCACGGCCACCTGGAGCTTTCTTGCCTGCGACCGATCGGAACTCGAGTACCACTTCGACGACAGTGATGTCGCAGGCACATTTGCCGGACGCATAGGCGTGATCCCCTTGCAACGCCTGGGTGCCTGCGCAGCGCCCTGAAATTTCGCCTCCGCTCTTGTAGAGCGTGGCTTGCCGCGCTGCCGTTGATCTTGATCTTGATCTTGTCCCCGAGGGGATTGACCAGCTCCGCTGTTGAGAGCCATAGAGCGTGGCTTACCGCGCTGCCGTTGATCTTGATCTTGATCTTGTAGAGCGTGGCTTGCCGCGCTGCCGTTGATCTTGATCTTGTAGATCCTCCGTCACCCTGCAAGCGGTTTTTGGGTGCTTGCGGGTCTGTTTTTGTCCCAAGGCGAGTTGGTCCTGAACATGGCATGGATGCTTTGC
>JAYSZM010000111.1:0-45919 GCA_043738015.1 Lysobacterales bacterium | reverse complement strand
GCCCATTCACCAAGATCGCGCAACCAATGATCGGAGAAACCCACGGTGGGGTAGGAGCACCGGTGAAATATACTGTTGAAGCGGCTGCGGCGCATTTGGGCAAGAGATTCATCGTGAGTCTCCGGCACATCCACCCTGGCACAGACGACACCTACTCTGGCCTCTGGGGCGTCGTTGAGTCCGTGCATGAAAACGGAATTCTGATTCGAGTCGAGGGCGGAGCCGCAGATGAGTTCTGGATGATGCCGCCGGACCTAGGAGGTATCAGACCGGCCGGTTCCAAGTTCTATCAGTTGGGGGATGAAGCGGAAGTCCTTCATGACGTGGACTTTGAAGCCTACTGGGTGGTTGCGGGTGATCCAGATCACCTTTGATGGGCCGAGTCAGGATCGCGTCGCACGGTGGCAAGTGACGCAGAACCGCAGCCGCAGTACACCAGACACCCATCGGTTGCGAAATTCCCCGGTTCTGTGCGCGCCCTGGTTTCGCGATAACACCGGGACGAGCACGAGCCCCCACCCTGCCTACGATCGCGGCGGTCCGCAGGCGGCCAAGGGAGGGACGGAGAAAACGTACTCTGACCCCGATCGTTCGCGGAATGCAGGTTTTGCAGGAGCAAAAACCTGCCCAGAACCGCCCTTTGCAGATGTCTTCCTCGTCAAGGGGGTCAAGTCTTGCCTATTTCGCGATTTGGCAAGAGTCAAGACTTGACCCCTTTCCCAAGACTTGACCCCTTTCCCACATGGCGTGGTTCAAGGTGAGGCAGGATAGTGGGTGTCCAGTGTTGTTGCCGGACGACGTGATCGGTCCCGACGCTTACCGCACCGGCATCCTGTTCTGGAAGGGGATGCCGGAAATCCGCAACGATCCGCGCTTCGTGCCGCTCTGCGCACGGCTCGGCCTCGTCGAGTTCTGGCTCACCACACAGAAATGGCCCGATTGCGTGGAGGAGGTGCCCTACGATTTCAAGGCGGCGTGTGAAATGGCGCGGAGCATCCCGAAGGAGGTTTTCGAGTTCTGAGCGACACGACGCCGACATCGCACACGGGCTGACGATTCGCTGATCCCGCGTGCAACTATCGATAAGCTGCTGAAAAAGGGACGGGGAAAATTGGAAAACCTAATTGCCCCCGTCCCCAATATCGCCAATATCGGCGTCCCCAAAATCGGATCCTTCATGAATGACGACAGGGGTGGGCGTAGCCGCTTCGCTACGACGCAATGGAGTCTCGTCCTCGCCGCCGCCAGGAGTGGCGCGGCTGACCCGAGCATCAGGGGGGGTCAAGTCTTGCCTATTGCGCGATTTGGCAAGAGTCAAGACTTGAACTCTTTCTTTCCCCGCTGTGCCAATGACACAAGGATGGCGGTGCAGCAATTCTTCAAAAAAGAAACGGCAGCTCCGGCCGTCGTCTGATCCCCTCAGCGGTGAACATCGTGTGCTGCCGTCAGTGTGCGACCGGCGCCGCCGCAACGCCGCCGAACGCTGCACCGCTCACATCCTCGTCGCGCCAACCACGGTCGGTATCGATGCCGGTGGTCCACCAGGTGTGGGCATCGATGCGCAGCGGCCCACGCACGCGTTCGTGGAAGCGTACCGGCAGCAGGTAGCCTGCGACATCGCGGTACGCTAAAAACGTGGTGTCGACATGCGCACCGACCGTGCTCTCGAAACCGTTGAGGCTCATGTGGATGCGGAACAACCGCGCGTTGTCACGATCGATCCAAAGCACCACATCGTCCTCTTTCGACTCGCCGAAGCCAGGGCGTACCGTTGTCCGCAATCGATAGTACGCGCGCCCTTTTTCTTCGGCATCCGCAAGCCGGATCCACGTCGACGCTCGACCGAGAAAGAAGCTCGGTCCGAAATGGAACATTCGAAAGGCGTCATTCGTCATCGCGGTGGCGCGCAGTTTCGCCGGATCGGTTGCGCGCACGCCGTTGTAAGACACCACCAACCCATCGCCACTGCGCACCACATGCTTGTTGCCCAAAGGGCCGGTATGGGTCACCGCGTACAGACCATCGCGCGGTCGATAGCGCTCCTCCGAGCGAATGCGGAAGCCGCTGTCGGAGACCAATGGCTGGATCTTCTGGATCAGCGCGAACCAGCGGCCGTCGGTGGCCAGATTGATGTCGCCGGGATACTGGCGCAGATCGCCGCCGTGCGCAGCGAGGGCGCGTGCGAAGATCGCGTCGCCGTCGAGTCGGTCCTCGAACGTGGCCGCGGGAGGATCGGGCGGAAAGCGGACGCTTGCACAGCCCGGGAGCATAGCCAGCGAGCAGATGAACAGGCAGCTGATGATGCGGAACAGGCGCATGGTGTGATCCTGTGAGGAGGTGGTTCAGGCGACTGTGGAACCGGGGCACGCACAGGTCAAGCGTTTCCTACCGGGACGGCCTGGGAACGCCGCGGAGGTTTGCTGCTTGGCAGGCTGCGAAAAGTGGATGCGAAAAGTGGACACCCATGAGATTGGCTGCGGCTTGCCTCGAGGAATCGATGTCCAGCTCGGGTTACTGACAGTGGCCACCTCCAGACAGTGATCGCCGCGGCGACTGGGCGCTCCACGCGCGCAACTGTCGTTTGATCACGGCAAGGGAGCTTGCGGCAAAATACCGGGCCTGCCCCGATGTGCTGCATCTACCCGGCGAGCGGATTTGCTGTAGCGTGGCTACGACCCATTTGCGGAGATTTCGGTGAAGAAACTCAAGCACGAAGCCGAGCTGTACAAGGAAGCGCTACTGGCCGCGATGAAATACGCTGAGGGCCGCGGTGCCGTGGAATTTGAAGCGACCGACTCGTCCAGTGCCAAGCTGCTGTACGTCTATCGCCTGCTGGTGCACGACAAGATCATGCAGCCCTTGCCCGCCGATCAGGTCACCGAGAAGGCCATGCGGCACAGGATTTCCATGTGGT
The DNA here is from genome assembly GCA_043738015.1 of Lysobacterales bacterium. Taxonomy (GTDB): domain Bacteria; phylum Pseudomonadota; class Gammaproteobacteria; order Xanthomonadales; family Ahniellaceae; genus 0-14-3-00-62-12. Next base: position 43,005 of record JAYSZM010000111.1, on the reverse strand, counting down.
ACGCGCGGCAATTGCCCAAGGACCATCCGCTGTTGGGCTAAGCGGGGGACGATGTCCCTGTAGCGCAGAGTGGGTCAGGGTTGGGTTTTGCCTATCGACCGATCTGGCGCTTTCGCGGATGTCTCGTTATTTGCTGATCGAAATTTGTGCCGCGCTTTGCCACTCGAACCCGCGCAATGATCAGCGGGAGACAACGCTGGAAACGACCGGGACTGCGCGTCGCGAAGGTTTGTCGTCGGACAGGATCTGGACGATTCAACGGGTCGATGTATTCGTACTGTCCGCTGGGCAAGCAATATCACTGTCTTGCCGACGCATCGGACGATCTGACGAAATCGCTCGCTTCGCATATGGACCAGCACACTGCGGGACTACCAGCGCCTGCATCCGCTGCGGCCTAGCCAGGGCGCAATTGCCGCAGCGACCGGGTGGCCGATTTCTCCCATCAGTCGGCGGATGCTGCCAACCAGGTTATGGCAAAAAGCAAGATCTGAAGACCCCGATTTTTGATCCTGCCTTTTGCCCGCATGCCAGCCTGCCTACGCGGCTTTCAGAGTCGCGTGATCCGGAACCAGTTGATGTTCCAGCCGCCCTGCTGCGCGTATAGACCCAGGCTATAGGTTCCTGCAGCAACGCTGACGGTGTGCGCCACGGTGGTCCAGTTCTGCCAGCCGCCGGTGGCCGGAATCTGCAGCTGACCCAGCAGGATCCCGCCCCCATTCAAATCGAGCGACAAACTGCCGCCCGACAGGCTCGCGACCCGGTACTCGACACGATACGTGCCGCTGCTTGGAAAGCTGAAGTTGTCGTACGCCATCCAGTCGCCGGTATCGATCCAGCCGACATCCTGGCCACCTTCCGAACAGGCTTCGAGTTGCACACCCGACTGCATCGTGAAACTCTCGGCCTCGCGCGTCATCGACCACGGTGCCGTCACCCGTGCGACGACGACCGACGACGCGCGATCGTTGAATCCATCGGTCAGCAGGCACGAGGAATCGGCGCTGCGAGTAAGGCTCGCGCCAGCGAACTTGTCGTGCTCGTACAGCGTAACCTGGTAGCCGGCATTGACCCGCAGCGAGGACAGGTCATCGTTGAGCACGCCGCGCGCCTGCAGTTTTGCCAGCGTGTAGCGACCTTCCGGCAGCGCGATGCCGTACCCGCCGTAGCTGCAATGCTGATAGACGGTTGCCACGCCGGTCGGACCGGTTCCGGGGGTGTAGACACGCACGTAATCCACGTACATTTTCGCCGGCAGCCGGCTCTCGTCCACCGTGAAGCCCGGCCAGTTGCCGCCGATTGCGAAGTTCAGCAGCAGGAAGAAGTCGCGGTGGAATTCTTCGGTGCCGTTGACCGAGTTCTGGATGCTGGCCTCGTGAAACTTGTTGCCGTCGACGTACCAGCGAATCGCGTTGACGTCCCACTCGACGGCGTAGACGTGCCAATCCTGCACCGTGACCGCGGTGTTGCCGCCGTACTGTGCGTAGTTGCCGTTGTGGTCGCTCCAGTGGATGGTGCCGTAGGTACGGTCTTCGGCGTTGACGTGTTCCATCACGTCGATTTCGCCAGAGTTGGGCCAGCCAACCTGGGGCAGGTTGCTGCCGAGCATCCAGAATGCCGGCCACGCGCCCATGAACGCGGGCAGCCGCATGCGGGCCTCGATCCTGCCATAGCGGAAGTTTTTCAAGCCCTGCGTCTTCATGCGCGCCGAGGTGTAGCGCTGTCCGCCGAAGTCCTCGCGCCGCGCGGTGATTGCCAGCGCGTCGTTCTCGATCGAGGCATTTTCGCGCCGGTAATACTGCAACTCGTTGTTGCCCCAGCCGCCGCTGCCGTTGCCCGTCTCAAAGGCCCAGTCCGATCCGATCGAACCGTTGAACTCGTCGCTCCAGACCAGCTGCCAGCTCTGCGCCTGGGTGACGCCTGCGCACACTGACAGCGCTGTCAAAATCATACACTTTGTTGGAAATCTCATGTTGCCTCCCAATAGGATATTGAGTTTCGTGCACGACACGCGCGCTTGGCGGGTGCGCCCTGTTGCGGGGTCCGGCTGCTCTCGCGTACGACTGCTGTGCTCCGGTGTCGCGCCCAGATGGGAACCGAAGTGCGGCCGATCATACGGGAAAGAATGGCCCGGTCAGTGAACCATTTCGCGTTATCGGCGCGGGAAGAACACCAAAGACAGGACCGAAGGGCGCAATGTGCTGCGCTGCAATAGAACTCCAGGCCGGCGTGACGCTGGCGCAGACCCTCGCGGCTATCACGGCCTACCTACTGCCTCTAGCGCACACCGAGACCCCACGTCCTCGGGCCGGAAACAGGGTGTGGCCGATTCTTGGTCTGTTTCCGGTTTGAACGAGTGCTGCACCGGATGGAGGCTGACGTGCCGTGTCTGCGAGCAGATGACGGGTACAGGGCAGCTGGCGGGATCCGTCATCAAACCGCCAAAGCGGCAGACAACGTTTGGATGGACAATCTTGGCGGCACAACGATCGAATTGGGAGAACCTGGGATGAACTGCCGAACGCACGTGTTCGCATTGCTCGCCGTCACATTCGTCTCTGCGCCGTGCAGCGCAACGTCGCTGCCCACAACTGACGTGCCGCCTGCGGCGCTTGGCGTTGGGCAGGGGCCGGTCGGTGATGACAACGGTCAGATCTTTGCCTGCACCGGCGTGCAGCCCGCACTGCAGGCGGTCATCTGCGTGCGTGCTGGCGCAGCAGGTGGCGGAAACGGATCGGCGGCGGCTCCGCTGGCGTCAATCAACGCAGCGATCGTCGCCGCGAAGGCCGGCGATATTCTGCAGGTGGCTGCAGGCAACTACGCCGAGAATGTCGCGCTGGGCGCATTCAATAATCCGAGCAGCAAGTACCTGACCCTGCTCGGCGGTTTCAATTCGGGCTTCAGCCAACGCGACGCTGGAGTGAATCTTTCGATCATCGATGGCGGATTTTTGAACCCCGCAGTGCAGCTGCACGTGGACTCCAGCGAGACGACCACGCTGGACGGTTTCGAAATCATGCGCGGCCTCGGGCTTGGCACCAGCTTCAAGGACGGCTACGGCTACGGCGGCGGAGTCTACGCAGTACAGGATGGCAACGGCGTGATGGTCATCTCGCACAATCACGTTCACGACAACCGCACCGCCAATCACACGACGGACGACACCCGCGGCGGCGGCATCCATACCCACAGCCAGAATTTCGGCGGTGCCACCGGAACGATCCGTATCGAGGACAACCGTGTCATCGATAATCTGGCGGGGAAAGGCGCCGGTATCAATGTCAGCGGACGCCACGCCAGCCTGCTGCGCAATCTGGTCGCCGACAATATCTGCCATAGCGACCACGGCGGTGGCATCTACGTATCCACTGGATCCACCGCGGTGCGCAGCAACGTGATCCGCTCCAACGTGGTCGGCGCCACCGCCGGCTACGGCTGGGGTGGCGGCATCCTCGTTGCGGCGGCGAGCGCCGACCTCGAGCGCAATCTGATCACCGACAACTACACGCCGAGCGAAGGCTCCGGCCTGTTCTGGGACGAAGGCGCCGTCGGCACGATGAAGAACGATCTGATCGTCGCCAATCGCTGCCCCATCGACAATCGCCTCGCCTCGGTGCTCTATGTCGACGGCGGGCCCGGCGGTCCATCGTCGGTGGCGATCGAGAATGTCACCATCGCGGACAATGTCTGTCCCGGTGCCGACCCGGGCGCCGTCGTGCTGATCGAGGACGGATCGATGATCACGATCAGCAACGCGATCTTCTGGAACAACACCGGCAGCGCTTTCGCCACACTGACCGGTGGCACCTATACCATCACGTATTCGATCAGCGCAGCGAGCGGTACCGGCAATCTGCTCGCCGATCCCTTGTTCGCCAATGCGCCCATCGATTACCACCTGCGTTCGATGCACGGCCGCTACACACCCGGTGGATGGGTAGCCGACGCTGTCACCAGTCCCGCCATCGACGCCGGCAATCCGGCATCAGACTATTCGCTGGAGTCGCAACCGAACGGCGGACGCATCAATCTCGGCGCCTACGGGAATACCGCGGAAGCCAGCCGAAGTTTCGGGATTGGCGACGGCGTATTCGCCAACGGCTTCGAATGAACACCGCGGTGCGTCTGCCGCCTGATCGATGAGCCTGCTGCGCTAGCGACCGCCGCTGACGTCAACAAAACTGCCTGTGGTGTAGGACGAACGCGGTGACATAAGCCAATGAATGGCTTCCGCTACTTCGTCGGCTGTGCCGCCGCGCTGCAGGGGAATCGATGAGCGCAGGCGTTCGACGCGATCGGGATCGCCGCCGCGGGCGTGAATGTCGGTGAGGATGAATCCGCGCCGCACAGCGTTCACCCGAATACCCTGCGCGGCGACCTCCTTGGCCAGCCCGATGGTGAAGGTATCGATGGCGCCCTTGGACGCCGCGTAGTCGACATACTCGCCGGGCGAACCCATCCGCGCTGCAGCGGAAGATACATTGACGATGCTGCCACCCTGACCGCCCAAGGCCGTCGACATATGGTGCACGGCTTCGCGCGCGCACAGCATCGTGCCGATGACATTGACCGCGAACACGCGCTGCAAGCGAGCGCCGTCCATCGTCAACAGCGGCATCTGCTGCTCCAGCGTGCCGGCGTTGTTCACCAGCCCCGCAAGCGGACCCAGCGCGTCGATGCAGTGATCGAACAGGCCTTGCACCTGAGTCTCGTCAGAAATATCAGCCTGCAGCGCGATCGCGCGTCCGCCTCTCGCCATGATCTCATCGACCAGGGCTTCGGCAGCTGCCCGGTTATGCAGGAAATTGATGCCGACGGCATAGCCCTGGGCCGCCAACAGGCGGGCAGTGGCAGCGCCGATGCCACCGCTGCCGCCGGTGACGAGCACCGTACCGGGCGCTGCTGCGCTCATGCTCATGACTCCTTCAGTGCTCGACATCGATTCGCTTGGCGCAACGCTCCAGCATGAGAGCATAGCGGTCTGAAGCAGCCGCGTGGATACTAAAGCCGCTTGCAGAATCGACTTCGGGCGGCGCTGGCAGGTCTGTCGTGATTCGCATGAAACCTGTCGCATCAGACACTGTTCTGATGAAATCAGTTGCGCTCGAATGACGAGACCCGTGATCACCTGGGGTTGCTCTATCGTGTATCTAAAACGCCTGCACTTCGAACAAGTTCGCGGCCACACCGCCCGCAATCCGGGCGGCTTCGCATGACCGTCGGCTTCATCGGCGTGGGTGTGATGGGCGAGCCGATGGCGCGCAATCTGTTGCGTGCCGGGACGCCATTGATGGTGTGGAACCGCAGCCCGGACCGATGCATTGCGCTGCAGGAACTCGGCGCCACGGTGGCCGACACAGTGGACGCGTTGTTCGATCGTACGCGCGTGGTGCTGATCATGCTGTTGAACGCCGAGGCGATCGACGCTGTACTCGATCGCGGCTCGGCGCACTTCCACAGACGCGTCGCGGGCAAGACCCTGGTGCAACTGGGGACCACCGCGCCGGGATACTCACTCGAGTTGGCGCGCGATATCGAGCGTTGTGGCGGGCGCTATGTCGAAGCTCCGGTATCCGGTTCACGCCTGCCCGCCGAGCAAGGCCGACTGATCGGCATGCTCGCCGGTGCGGCCGACGCTGTGGACGACGTCGCGCCTCTGCTGGCGCCGCTGTGCAGCGAGGTGTTCCGTTGCGGAACAGTGCCGAACGCGCTGCGGATGAAGCTCGCCGTCAATCACTATCTGATTGCGACCGTGACCGCGCTGGCCGAAACCGTGCACGCGGCGCGTGCCGCACAGATCGATTTGCGGTTATTGCAACGCATACTTGATGCCGGCCCGATGGCCAGCACGGTGTCGCGCAGCAAGCTGGCAAAGATGGTCGATGAAGACCTCTCGCCGCAGGCATCCATCCGCGATGTCAGCACCATCGCGCGCCTGGTCGCCGACCAATGCGCGGATGCCGATGCCGCCGCACCGATCATCGATCTATGTGCAGCGCTCTATCGCAGCGCCGACCAGGCGGGTCTGGCCGATCTGGATATGGCGGCAATCGGCCAGGCGCTGCCGCAGAACGCGTATTGGGTCGGGGTTTGACTACTTGCCGACTCCCCTCTTGTTTGTCGCGATCTGCCCTCGACTGGGCCGTCGCGCAAAACACCGGCTGCAACGCCTTCGATTCGCCTGCTGGCAGCCTTGCGCGATTGTTGCTCACACAGACGATCGAATCCATCGCCCACGCGGGCCGACCGTGCTATTCAAAGCCATCCTTGAACAGTGCGCCGCCGGCGATGCGATAGCTGAGCAGGTATTGCTGATCGGCGGCGGTATTGTTGGCGGCGCTGCCGACCAAAAGGTTATTGCCGTCCACGACCACCCGCTGGGCCCGATCGAAGCTCGGGATAGTCGAATCGAACGCGGCGCGATGGTCGATCAGCACCAGCCCATTGCTGCCGAAGCTCGGATCACGATTCCCATTGGGCAGGTAGCGCACGATCAAATCGTCCGAGTTGGCGCCTTCGCCCGTGGTCGCTGCTGGAGCCGGAAAGCCGTAGCTCTCGGCACCACGGAAGCCATAGACGCTGGCGCTTATGGGCTGCGGCGCCGTGATCCGATAGGCGCCAGGCATGACCGGCAGCTGCGCGCCTGAAAATCCGGTGCCGGCAATTGGGGTAAACAGTGCGGCCGATACCGATTGTCCGTTGAGATAGATGGCGTTGGTCACGCTGGACGGTGCGACGACATTGATGAAGTTCGTCACCTGGTTGGAAATGAATGGCACCGCGGTTTCGTAGCGCGACATCCAGTTGGCGGTAGGCGGCACCGAAAGCATCAGCGGATCGCCCGTGCATTCCGGCCCTGGATCGGCCCTGCAGCCCTTGGCGTACTGCGCCACCGTGACCTGCGTCGAGGTGGTGATGTGGGCAGCGCTGGTGATGGTGGTCTGGTAGTACTGGCCAGCGCCCAACGTAGCCACCGCGACGCCATTCAGCGACACTGAAGTGTCAGCTGTGTTCGCAAATACACGCACAATGTCGCCGGTGGTACGCAGTGCGAACGGGAGCACGACAAAGTCGCTTCCCCAGGCCGGAGTCGGGATCATCTGCTCGAATGCGGCATCGCAGAAATCCACGTTCACGTCTGGAATCAAGGCGCAGCGGTTGCTGCCATACACGGCGATTTCCCGCGAGCCGACCACCAGGCTGCCGCTGAGATCGGCGTTCGCCACCTCCGCATGCAGGTGATAGACCTGGCCGCGAGACATGGGTACATCGAAAGGCGCACCGGCCGGGTGGCCGTTGACGGCGATCGACGGCGTGATCGTGACCGTGCCGCCAGTCGGTGCGACAACCACCAGTTCGCTGCCGGAACCAAGGGCGGGACCCCAACTCATGACTTGGTAGATTCGATCGATCTGACTGGTCGGGATGGCGCTATATGCACCCAATCCAAAGGTGCGTCCTTGCAAAACCTGAACCGTGATCGGGCTGTTGGCAACGATGTGCAGAGATTTGTTCTCGACTGCCTCGACCGCTGAATTCACCTCGAAGTCCGCCCAAGGCAGTATGAGTTGCGTAACCAGACCCGGTGTCACGGTGAACGGATAGCTGACCGTGCGCGCGGTATTGATCGCGTAGCCGGAGGTGGCCTCGCTGCCGCTGATCAGGATTCGGACATCAGCCTGAGGCACGACCGTCGACGGAAACCCCAGCCAGAAATCCGTGCCCGGCATGTCCGGCGTATAGGTCGGATCGCCGCTGCGCGCACCGGCCACCACCAGGCGACCGGAGGCATCGCGCGCCAATGAGCGAAACGTGGCGGTGGGGCTGTGCGCCTGATCGAAGGCATCGATACGCTGGCCATTGGGTCCGAAGCTGGTGTCCGGGCTGCCATCGGCATTGAGTTGGCCGAGCAAGGCAACGGCATGCGGCGCGCCGGGGCTCGGCGCCGCGGCCTGCCCGAGCAGCGTCACCTTGCCATCGGCATGCAGTACCAGATCGCGCGCCAGATCGGCGGCATCGCCGCCATTTTCCGAATAGCGCAGCAAGACCACACCGTCTCCGGAGAAGTCGCTGTCCAGGCTGCCGCCGCCATCGAACTGCAGCACACCAAGATCAATATCCGTGAGCGTGTTATTGAACGTCGCGAAATGTCCCAAGACCACGCTGCGACCGTCGGGCCGTACCACCACCGACTGATAGTGCTGCCCAGTGGCGATCGCCTGGGCGATCACCGGCGTCAATAGCCCGGCACCGGCGCCGTAATCGAAATCAAGGGCGCCATCGGAGGTCAGTCGCGCGATGAAGGGTCGTTCGGCGAACGTTGGCCCGCTGCAATTGCCCACCACCATCAGCTTGGCATCGGCATCGATCGCGACATCCTCGACCAGGCAGGTTTCCTCGCCATTGATGAAGCTGCGCAGTTGCCTACAGCCATTGACGCCAAAGCTTGGATCGAAATTGCCGGCTACCGCGAGCCTGCACACGAGGCCGGGAAACGCGCCGGTTTCGCCGTTCACCGAATATAGGCCACCGAAGATCAGCGGCTTGCCATCCGCCTGCACAAGCGCGCCTCTTACCGTCAATGCCTCGGTTTGAGCGATCAATCCCGCCGGCACAACGGTGCGCAGCCTGCCATCGGCATTGCTGCCGAATCCGGCGTCGGGTGCGCCATCGGCCATCGCCCGCACCACATACAAGGCGCCGCGGTCATTGGCATCGTCGGCAAACATCCACAGCCGCGCAAACGGCGAACGCGCCATTGCCCTGAGCTGCAGGCTGCTCGATTCCAGAAATCCAAAGGCCGCCCGGCCATTGGTGCCATAGCTCGGGTCCAAGCTGCCATCGATATTGGCGGCAAACAGGCAGGGCGCAATCATTGCGCCGAGTAAGAGGAGTGAACGGGAACGCTGCATGGTCGCCTCACGGAGTGGTGTCCATGGGCATACGCAGGACGATGCGGTCAGAGATCACCGACTTGAAAAATTCTTGCCCAGCGGTCAACGCCCGAACGCGCCACACCGGCCGGCGAGCGCAATGCGCCTCAGCAACGGCAGCCGCTGCTGGATGCGCGAGAGCGGTTGGTCCCCATTGGCGCACCAGGGCGCAACACGGCCGCTGGCGGTGTCCTGAAAACTCCATCTGCCGATGCCCCGCGAAGTGACGGCGCCCTGCGCCGGAGCGCACTCAGCCATCGTGGTCCGCTGCTACGGACTGCGGAGCGTTCCATCGGTTGCTGACACCGAGTCGGAGTGAAGCCCCTGCAACAGGCTTCGTTGGAAGCCCAAACCGAGCATCGCGAAATCGTTGACAAGGGACCGCGCGGTGGCCTGCTCACAGGCCGAATTTGTAGAAAGACCTCAATTGCCGAGCGCGGTATCCCTAATCGAGTTGATTCGCACTCTGCCATGGCCATCGAGCCGCTGAATCGGGCTGCTGATTCCAGGCCCGTTGCCGGCCCTGAGACACCGCGCCCGCGAATTCCTCATTGCTGATTGACTGAGGCAAGACCGGGAACGACACGCCGCCAAACCTGTGCGACGACCGCTGGCATGGTCTTCCCAGAGGCCTGCAACGTCCTCGCAATGATCTGAACGAGTCGAACCAGGCGTCCGTCGCCGGCATGAATCAACCCGAACCCATGGAGCAATAACATGATTGCAACAGCGCACATTCCAGCAGTTGCCCGCAGAGCTTCAGGGTCGGCACAGGCCTGGCTGTGGCTGGTCGGCATGGTCATCGGCCTCGCTTTCGCCCAGCCGGCATCGGCATTCGGACTACGCACGCATCTGTGGATCGGACAGGATCTAATCAACGATCTGCAACGTGATTGCAAGGCGAACATCGCAGGTGTGGAAACTGCATTCACTCGAGACGTATGCGAAAGTATCCAGGCGCATCCTGGGCACTTTCTTTCGGGCGTGCTCGGGCCCGACATCTATCCGGATCTGATTACTGGCCAGGTGACCGCGCATCCTGGAATTCCCGGCGACTGGCAAACCAGTGACTGGCTGCGACATCTCTACGAGACGGCGCAGCCCGGACCCGATCTCGCTTTCGCCGCCGGCTATATTGTGCATGCCGCCAGCGACACGTTCGCACACAGCTATGTAAACGCCTACTCCGGCGACGTATTCATGCTCAGCGACGAACGCGCCGTTGAGCTGCGTCATTTCGTACTGGAAAAATACATTGACTACCGGTTGCCGGCCGGGCAGCCCAGTGCGGCGCAGCTGCAAGTGCCTGCCGCCCACCTGCGCGATCAGCTGATCTACAACGATAACGCGGCGCGCGTTTCCGCGAAGTCAGGATTCTCCTTGCACATTCCCGCAATGAATGAAGTGCGCAAGGGGGTGGGCCGGCTGGAGCGCAAACTCGACGACCTGGAGGAAGACGCTGGGCGCGCGCTCGCCAGCATCATTGCCACCCATCTCGAGTTGAGCGCGCAATTGGCCGACGGAGAGGCAGGGCTCCACGCAGCGGAAGCCAGCCTCGCCGTGCACGAGGCCTCGCTCAAGGCGCAGAAGGCCGTGCTCGATGCAGCGCAGCGCGCCCTGAACGATGCGCTTGATGCGCTGGAAAAGAACCAGAATCTGATTCAGCGCTACCGACTGGAAGAGAAACTGGCGCGCGAGGTGATTCAAACCGGAAGGCGCGAGTTGAGCAATCTCAACAATCTGATCGCCGACAGCCAGAATCGCATCGTTGAACTGCAACGCAAGCTGGCGACCACGCCCGCGAAGATCAGCGAAAAGGTTTGCGGTGCGGCTCAGCAGGTGTGCAGCCACTGCCCGGATTGGGCGCCGTTTTGCAGCGTAACCTGCAGGTGGGTCACACCCGCTTGCAAGATTGAGCAAGTCGTCAATCAGGCTTACCAGGACCTGGTCAACGGGATCGGCAATCTGAACGGCCAGATCAACGACGCGCAAAGGAAGATCGCCGACTGGTCCATCAAGATTGCAGCCAATGCCGCCACTGAAATCGAAGCAGCCAAGGCAAGAGCCGAGCAGGAAGCGTTGACCGAGGGTTTTAGGGTGGCCCGGGACGCCGCTGAGCTTGCCTACAAGGCAGAGAAGCTCCGCTTCGAGCACGAGTTGGCCATTACCGAGGAATCGAGGCGCAGTCTCGCCAAGCTGCGCGGAGAAATCGCTGCCCTGCGCAAGAAGGTCCTTGATACCGAGTCGATCAAGGAAACCATCGCCGAGCTAGTGGCCAGTGCCAATCTTCTTTCCTTCCATGCCAGCAACTGGCGCGTCGGTCTGGACATCTCCGGCGAAGAATTCATCAAGACCGGGCTCGAGGTCAGTCGCCTGATGGTCAATGGCGAGGACGGCACATTCACGGCCTACAAGCGGTGGCTGCAATGTTTCGGCAGCGCCTACACGCCCGTTCCCTATCAGGTCGGCACGTTCGCCTGCAAAGCCGAATCTTTTCTTGCCAAGCTCGAAGAAGAAATCGACAAGCTTGTGCTCAAGTTATTGCCGCCGCCATTCGACACGCTGGTGATCCGCATGCGCGAAATCAAGGCCGACATCAATGGGGAGATCAACCGACAGACCGAAGACGCCATGCTGAAGCTTGCCAAGTGGGCTGCTCCCGACAAAACGACGGGGGAATTTATCGAGCTCCTGGTGCGCCCAGAAAATGCGACCGCCGAAAAGCTGGTCGATGTGTTTGACGAAGTCGGTGATTCCGGTGGCAAGCCGCTGCTGGTGATTCCCGAGATTGAATCCATGGTCAATCGTGACATCGCCTTCAGTGGCGGCAGTCTGAAGCCTGAAGCGTTTGCCGCGCTCGGCCATGCACGCACCCTGTCGCGTATCGCCTTGCTGGATGCAGCAAATCTGCGTTGGCTCGGCTGGCGACTGGGCGCCGACCCACAACTGCTAAAGCTTCGGCCCAGCACGGGTCGCTATTCCGTGCTCTTCCAGAGTCTGCGATCCATCGACGGAAATCACCAATGGCAGCCCTTTGGATTGCCCTACGCGCGAAGCCAAGGCGAGCCCCAACCGGTCGCGGAAGGCCGCCAATTCGGCTATGGCCCCATGGATGGTGCCGAGTATGGATTTCCGTTCTACATTGACCCCACCTTGCGCCAGATGCTGTTTCCGCAGTTGTTCGCCCGTCCTGTAAGTGGCGCGCTGGCCAGTCGCCCCGAACTGCAGAATCCTCGCTATGCGTTCCCCGAGTGCGCCGGAAATCCGTTCCCCCTCGCCATGAAGCCAGACGGCGCGCCCGCGTTGGCTGACACGACCTGCCTGAACGCAAACGCCGATGTAGCGGTGCGCGCGCCGCTCAGTACGCGTCTGCGACGGAAATGGCGAGCATTCCTGGCCTTGTTCGGAGCCCATCGCGTTTGAGGGTTGGCAGGGTCAGTGATCTCCTCCAGCATAGAAACCGGTCAATTCTGCTGGGGTCAACTCTTGCCTCGTTGCAAGAATGCACTCACCGCAACGACATTCATCATTCTTCCTCCGCTCGATGGTCCGCAGGACAGCGCTGCCAGGCGCGCGGCCCTGACTCATGGCGCGACCTGCCCTGCGCTGGCTGTGCTCGACGCCGGTGACCGCGCTCCGACGATGTAGGTCCGCCAGGCGTAGCCCCAGGGAATCACCAGGGCCAACAAGGGCAGCGCGAGGAAGGATTCGGCGATTGGCTGTGCGGATGATCCTTCGAGCGTTCCTGCCTGCCAGAGCGGAAACGCGACGAACGCCATCCAGATGGTCTTGTAGCCGATGGTGAAAAACATCAGCGGCAACCAACGCAGCGGCTGGAACAAGGCGAACAGCGCGAGCGCGGGATAAGTCGCCCACACCGACCACGCAATTGCCGCCAAGGGATCCCACGCGCCCTCGTGCTTGAGCAGTACCTGCCATGCAGACGGCGCAACAAATAGCAACATCAGCAGATAGAACAGGCGCAGGCCCCAGATATTGATCGGGCGCACGCCTTCGTGGCGCAGTGGGTTGGATCGAAACGCGCTCAAGAACTTCATGGCTATTCCCCAGTGAATGGCATTGGTGCGGACTTCGGTGAACGAGTCTCGGAGCACTCGACCCAAAGCAGCCAGAAGCGGGCCTGAGGGCATGCCGCCGGAGTGGCGTGTTTGCAAGTGCGTTCGTTGATGGCAGCGTTCACTCGCTCGCCTCCGAGTCGGTGATCTCATCACCCGAATCCCCTGGGCGAAACTCAAGCAGATCGCCGGGCTGGCAATCGAGCACGACGCAGATTGCCTCGAGGGTGGAGAAGCGGATCGCCTTGGCCTTGCCGGTCTTCAGGATCGACAGGTTGGCGACGGTGATGTCGACGCGCGCAGCCAGTTCGGTCAAGGTCATGCGCTGTTCGTGCAGCTTGTCGTCGAGGCGAACGATGATCGCCATCAGATCGTTCCGTCGAGGTCGGCACGCATTCGCGCGCCATGCGCGAACACGCCGGCAAGCACGAACAGCAACAGCACCGCCAGCCACGGCGCGAACGAAAATGCGTCGATGCGTCCCGGTTCCCAGACCGCCGCAGCAATCGCCGCGACGATCAGTCGCAGTCCCTCGAGCGCCAGCACACGCCATGCGATCGCATTCAGGCGCACGGCGTTGTCCAGGATGAAGGGGTCGCCGCTGCGCACCGTATCGACGATCACCAGCAGTCGCCGCAGAATCGTGTGCACGATCACCGCGCCGATCACGCCGATGATGACGATCGCGCGCAGGCCGTGCCCCAGCCAGGGGTGCGCGGCCACCATGTCGAAGCCAAGCGCTCGCCACGGCCAGCCCTCCATCACGAAGCTGAAGACCAGCAAGCCGGTGATGCCGAGGGCATAGACGAGGTTGAGCACGATCAGTCCCTTGATAACCGGCCGCGTGACTGCGAGGGCGTGGGCGCTGGTCTGGGTCATCATTCATGCTCCGCAAGTATCGTTAAACGATATTACGCGCATTGTTAAACGATATGCAACCCTGTCAAAGGTCACGCAGCCCGAATCGCTAGCCGAGCGGGATCAGCACGCAGGTAGGGTCCCCCGCAGCGGTACCTGACATCGACGCCTGGACGCAGCCAGGGGTTGCCATCGTGGCCGCGCCGACAACGTCGGCCACCGCAGCGCGGGACCCGGCCTGGCTCATTGACTCCGTTTTACCTGGCATTGTCAGGGTTGCCCGACTTTCTGCGTATCCCGGTGCACGACCCCACCGCTGGAGCACGCAATGCCTCGCTTTTCTATCCACCGCGCTACCGCAATCCTGGCCTTGGTCGCTGGGACGATGGCCTACGCCGACAACACCAGTCTTGACCCCACCTTCGGCAATGGCGGTCGCGTCAATCTGAGCTATGGCGACTACTTCAAGACGCTGGCGCATTTGCCGCGGCCAGGAGGCGGATCGGTGGCGGTGGTGCATTTTCGCTTCACCGGAAATCCGACCATCTGCCCAGCGGATCGCGACTGCCTGGCGCTGTATCGATACAACCATGACGGCACCGCACTCGCGGCGGCGGCGGTACCGACCAGCATCAGTTTCAGTACCGTGCGCGGCGCCGCGATTGACAGCCAGGGACGCATCATTGTGGTCGGCTCGCTGCTGATTTCCGGCAGCGATCATGATTTCCGAGTCGCTCGAATCATGCCCGATGGCGCGGTTGATACCAGCTTTGCTGGCGGCATCATCAATATTGCCTTCGATCTCGGCGGCAACAATGGCGACTACGCCAATGCGGTGACCGTGGACGCACTGGATCGCATCATCGTCGTTGGCCAGGTGCAAAGGTTGTCGGCGGATGACACCGACTACGGCGTCGTCCGCATCAACACCAATGGCAGCCTGGACACCAGTTTTGACGGCGATGGCAAACGTCAGATCGCGTTCGATCTCGCGGCCACGCTGCGTATCGATGCTGCCAATGCCGTCGTCATCGGCAGCGATGGCAAGATCAGCATCGGCGGCATCGCGATCGATGGCAACCTCAGCGTCAGCCGCGTCGGCCTGGCCCGTCTCAACAGCGATGGTGGCTATGACGCCAGCTTCTGCCCAGGCTCGTGCAACTACATGAGTAGCTATACCGGCATCAACAGTGGACGCCGGGTCATTTACTACGGCAGCGACACACCGGCACGGGCCGATTCACTGTCGGCGATGTCGATCAACGCCGCCGGCGAATTGATCACCGCCGGCACAACACCGGGCAGCGGCGAAACCCTGGGCTACGTACAGAAATTCAACAGCAGCGGCAACTGGACCAACGAGACCAGCACGCAGGGCGGCGCAGGCGCAGGCGGCAACATTTATATCGGCGGCGTGCATTGGAGCAACGGTCTGGTGGTCTTGACGGGTGCTTCCGGGCCCAACGAGGAATTCTTTTTTGCCCAGCGTTTCGACGCCGTCCTCGCACCCAGTGCTGCCTGGGGGTTCATCGGACCCAGCAACAGTGTTTACCTCTGGAGTGCCGGCACCGGGTTCGGCGACATCGGCGACAATCGTCCGGCGATCAGCAGCATCGATCCGGGCAGTCGCATACTCGCCGGCGGCATCTACAAGGCCAGCGCACTCGGCGACCCCTACAGCGCCACGATCGCGCGGTTTACTTACAACGGTGCGCCGACGACGAACGCGATCTTCGCCAACGGTTTCGAGTGAAACCGGGTCGATGTGGTGTTTCCGATGGACAGCTTCTAGGAGTGGCGCACTGACCCGCATTCCTCACATTCCTGAAACAGCATCGTTGGACGCCTGCAATTGACCGAGAATCAGAACTGATCCGGCCCTCTTTCTCCACAGGGCAAGGGGCCGTGCTGGGACTTCGGCAGACTACGGCGCGAATGGAGATGTCGGTCTATTCCGTGCAAACACGCCTATAGAGCGGTCCGTCGCTGCATTGGGGGCGGACATTCCCCCTGAATTGGAGAACCATATGCAATCGTTCAAGAAACTGCTGACCCCGATGGTCGTTGCGGCGGTACTCGGCATGGGTGTCGGCTTCGGTACCTCACAGCCGGCCCAAGCGTCGCTGCAGTCGTGTCGTGCCGCGTGTGCCGCCGAGTTCCGCGACTGTCGTGCCTCTGGCGACGACTTCTTTCTTTGCCGTGGCCTGTATAGCGCCTGCTTGCGCAGCTGCAGCTAGCACCTTTGCGGACGGCGGGGTGCACGCATTCCGTCGTTCGCTCTGCCGTCTGCGAGAAGCCTGCCGAGCGCACTGGGTCGACCAAATCGGAACGAGTGGTAGAGGGTCGCTGAGGTATTTCCAACGAACCGATTCCAGAGACGGTTCACTGAAGCGTTTTCATCCTGTCCGCTGCGCCAGGCTTTCTCCGAACTGCAAGTGGACACGGACTCCCTGTCCGTAATGGGCGTCATCGATGGCGATCCAGCGCGATTCTGTTCTGGTCATGCCAATGCTGCTGGTCTGCCTGATTTTGGGTTTTTCGCCAAATTCGACTCGGGCTGCTGTATTCACCGCCGGGACCGGGGGCACGCACGCGACGCTGACCACGGCCTGGAACACGGCGGTTGCCACCACTGGATCAGCGCACGAAATCCGGATTCGCGCAGGAACTTATGCGGAGCGACCCAATCTGGGCCTGTTCGTGGCCAAGACCATGACCGTCACGGGTGGCTGGAACGCTGGCTTTACCACCTCATCTGACGATCCGGCGCTGACCACGTTTGATGCCGCTGGGCTGGGGCGTGGCCTGGGTCTGAACGCCAGCGACGGCGTGTTGCTGATATAGAGATTGCGGGTGATCAATGGGCTCGCCCAATTCAATGCCGGTGTCGATCTGCGCACATCCAATACCGGCAACATCACGCTGAGCTTTTTCATCGTCGAAAACAATCGCTGCGAATCAGAGTTTTCTGCCTCGGCCGGCGGTATCGGTGCAGTGGCCCAGGGTGCAAGTCACATCCTCGTGCGCCGAGGCACGGTGCGCAACAACCAGTCGATATCGACAGTGCCGACCGGGATGACCGACAGCGGCTCGGCCGCGGCAGCTGGCGTGGCAATATCCGCAGAAGGCACCGCGACAGCAGAGCTCAGCGGCACCCTGATCACCAGCAACATGGCGCAAGTGGTCAATCAGCAACTGGCCGATATCGGCCTGCGTGCTTCGGCGTTCGCTGATTCCAATGTGCTGATCGCGCGCAACCGGGTGATCGGAAATGTTGGAGCGGACCTTGGCTCGAGCGGATTGGCGGCCGTCAACTCCGGCTATGGCGCCGGCTTTTCTGCCGGCACCTTCGCCGTGGGCACCAGCAACGCCGTGCTTGAAGTACGCAGCAATGTGATTCGAGACAATAGCTATACGGGGGTGCCGGTGTCAGCGCCGGGCTGGGCACGCATGCCAGTGTGGTGGTCGCCAGCGCCGGCCAAATCCGTTTCACCGACAATGAGATCAGCGGCGGCAGCGGAGGTTTTCGCGGTGTCGATGCATTTATGGTCGGCGCTGGCACAACGCTGCGGCTGACCAATCTCACCATCGCGGACCACAATGGAAACAGTGCTGGCCTGTTCTTGCAGGGCCAACCCGCCGGCACCGCGAGTCTATTCAACACTCTGATCTCCGGGCATGCCGTGGCAACGAGTGTGCCGGCGTGGGTAACTACGGGCAACAATCTCCTCGACACCGCCAGCCCCGGCTATCAGAACGCTGCAGCCCGCGACTATCACCTGAGCCCAAGTTCTGCGGCTCGTGATGCGGGAAACAACGCACCCGCAGAAGGGCTCGGAAGCACCGATGCCGATGGCCTGTTCAGACTGTTGTTCGGCGTCGTCGATATCGGCGCCTACGAGTACGGCAACATCAATCTCTTGGCCAGTGGGTTCGAGTGAAACCGGAGTCAGCGCCGGGGTTTCTGCGCATGACCTCAGCCAAGCCGTTTGACCGGTAGGCCCGCGGACAGTCGACTTGCATCGTGGCGCGCAGCGGGGCGGTGAGGCTGCGGTGGCGGCGCACACGGGTGAAATGGGCGCCCGCGACGCGCGTACCCAGCTGGCACGACGCTGCTGTCGATACGGACGTTTGGGCGCGTTGTGCGATTGCGCGCCGGTCAGCAGTAATCATCTGCGACGCCGCCTCAGCTGGGGTCGACGGTCAGGTCAGAGTGCGCGAAGCCCGTTGCCGGCCGTAACGGGCGCGCTACGCTGTGGTTCCCCTCTGTCAGGCTCAGTTGGATGATGGAGAGTGCGACTGCGTTTAGTGACCTATAACGTGTCCGCCGAGCGCATACGGCAGGCACGTGCAAAAGCGATTTCTTGCGCAACCGTTTGGCCTGGCGCTTGGGCTATGCTTTGGCCAGCGCTCCGGACATCGCGATGAGAGCGCGCGCCTGAAGGAGAGCGCCTTGGTTGATTCTGTTCCTTTGACCGAGTGGTTGCGTGCGGCCAGTTCTGGCGACCGCGCAGCCGGCGAGCGCGCCTACACCTTGGTGTATGCCGAGTTGCGCCGTCTCGCTGCACTGCAGATAACCCAGGGCGCTGGCCACACCCTGACGCCCACGGCCCTGGTCAACGAGACCTTTCTGAAACTCGCCGGTAGTTCGCCCTTGGCGTTGAACGACCGCTGCCATTTTTTCAATCTGGCCGCGCGCGCCATGCGCCAAACGGTCATCGATCATGCGCGCGAGAACCTGGCGCAGAAGCGCGGCGGTGATTTGTTGCGTACAGAACTCGACGAGGGCATCCCGGATCGCGCGCTCAACGCCGAGCAGACCCTGGCCTTCGATCAGGCCTTTTCCGCACTGGATGGCCAGGACAGCCAGCTCGCCGAAACGATGAGCTGGTGTGTCTTCGCTGGACTGACCACACCGCAGATCGCCGCGCTGCGCGGCATCTCCGAACGCACAGTGCAGCGAGAATTGGCCCTGGCACGCAACTATCTGCGGCTCGCACTGGGCGGCGCCGTATGAGCGACGACGCGACCCAGCCGCCGCCTGTTGCAAGCCCGCTGTTTCACCCCGAGCGCTGGCAGCGCATGCGCGCTCTGCTGGACAGGCTCGGCGATGCCAGTGCTGAGGAACGCGAGGCGGAACTCGCGCGTATCGCTGACAGCGACACCGACTTGGCCGGCAACTTGCGCGCATTGCTGACCGGTACGCGCGACAGCGCAACGTCGCAGGTGGTCCACAACATGATGCCAGCCGCGACCGAAGCGATGCCGGCACGGGTCGGGCCATTCCGTCTGATTGAGCGCATTGGCTCCGGTGGTATGGGCACGGTCTATCTGGCCGAACGCGAGCACGCCGATTTCGTACAGCGCGTGGCGCTGAAGCTGCTCGATGGTGGTTCCGCGCGACTGGCGCAACTGGCTTCGCGCGAGCGGCGCATCCTCGCCGCGCTCACCCACCCCAACATCACCGCCTTCGTCGACGCCGGCACCCAGGATGGCCGCGCCTGGCTGGCGATGGAGTATGTCCAGGGCGAGGCATTGATTGAGCACTGCCATCAGCGCGATCTGGATGTGCGCGCGCGCGTGCGCCTGTTTGATCAGGTATGCGCGGCAGTTGCCCACGCCCACACCCAATTGGTGGTGCACCGTGATCTGAAGCCGTCGAACGTGTTGGTGGACGCCGAGGGCCGCGCCAAGCTGCTGGATTTCGGCATTGCCCTCGTACTCGACGACGGCGATACCGGCGCACCGGCCACCCGCGTCTTCACGCTTGAGTATGCAGCGCCCGAGCAGTTGCGTGGCGAGCGCGTAACCACCGCCAGCGACGTCTACAGCCTGGGCCTGATCCTGTACGAACTGGTCGCCGGCAGGCGCCTTTCAACACTTGAGCGCACGCGCGACTCGGAGTGGACCACGGCAGAGCTGGCACGCTTCGCCACCGGGCAGGACAGAGTCAAGAACCGCTCTACGCCGCGGCAGCGCGATGCGAAAGCACTGTCGCAAATGCTGCGCGGTGATCTCGGTCGCATCATTGCGCATGCTGTCAATCCGCTGCCGGCGCAGCGTTATGCTTCGGTCGCTTCGCTGCGCGAGGACCTGGCGCGCTGGCTGGATTACCGCCCACTGGCTATCGGTCGACCTGGTCCGATCTACGTGCTGCGGAGATTTGTGCGACGGTATCGCGCCGGCGTGGCCGCGGCCGTGCTGGGCCTGGCCGCCATCATCGGACTCGCCGCCACCGCACTCTGGCAGGCGCGCGCCAAAACCCAGGAAGCCGCAGTCGCCCGCGCCGCACTGCGGCAGTCGGAGGCCACGCGCGACTTCATGAGTTCGGTGTTTCTCTCCGCCGATCCCAATCAAGGCAAGGGATTGCAGACTACGGCCGGCGAATTGCTGGCAGTTGCACGCGCGCGCATCGACAAGGAATTGGCGCAGGAGCCCGCGGTCGCAGCGCCGTTGTTGATGCAGATCGGCAATGTCTACGTGACGCTGGGCGACAAAGAAGCCGTGATTGATGCCATGAGCAAGGCGCTGGTCTACAACGCGCGCAGCGCCGAGCCGTCGACCATAATTGAAGGCAGTGCCAAAGCCCGCCTGGCGTACCAGACCTATTCCGGTGGTCAAACCGACGAGGCGCTGCGCGGACTCGCTGAGGCAATTGCACTGCTGCGTGCAGCGGGCCCTGACGCGCACCCCGACCTGGCTATTGCGCTGCGCCTTCAGAGCAACGTGCTGTTTGCCGGCGGTGCCGACGCTGTGGCGGGCATTACCGAGTCGGTGCAGTTGCTGGAGCCACTCGGCCGCGCGCGCGCCTCGGATTACCTGTTGTCCGTGCACATACTGGGCGACATCCTGGCGTCGTTGGAGCGCAACGACGAGGCGCTCACCGTCATTGATCGCGGCCTTGCCCATCCCTTCTCGAAGGCGGCCGAATACGCCAGGTTGCGCAATGGGTTGCAGGGCGTGCGTGCCCGCGCCTTGACCGGCCTCAAGCGCTACGCCGAAGCCGAGCCTGCGCTGGCCGAAGTCATCGCCGCCGACGGCGCGGCATTCGGGCCCGAGCATTTCAGCCCGCGTTACTGGCGTTATCGTCATGCCGAGTTGCTGGGGAGCATGGGCCGCCTGGACGACGCCAGCGCCGAACTACAGGGACTGATCAACGTGCCCGCCAGCAGCGACGAACATCGCTTGGCGCCGCTGGCGCACCTGATCTCCGCAGCGCGCATCGACGAAGAGCGCCGTGCCGCCAATGCTGCCGAGGGCATCGCCAAGGGACAGGCGATTGCCTGCAGCAGCCAGGGCCACCCGCCGTTCTGCGCCAAGGCGCGTCTGCTGGGCGCTGAAGTCGCGATCCGACAACACCGACGCGAGGCCGCGCGCGCTGCGCTGGATGAATGCGCCAAGGATGAGCTGATCGCCAGCAGCGAACCGCTCGCGCGCCGGCTGAAAATACTGCGCGCGCGCCTGGCCCGCGACAGTGGCGAATTGGACGCCGCGCGCGCACTACTCGACGAAGCGCAGAGCGGCACGGCGCCATCGCCGGATGAAACCGCGGTGATCGATATCGAACGCGGTTATCTCGCCCTCGCCGCGGGCGATCGTGAAGCGGCCGTGGAGGCACTCACGCGTGGGCGTGCGCATATCGCACAGACGCTCACCACACTCACACCGCAAGTGCACGAGATCGACGCGGCGCTGGAAGCAGCAGGAATCCGGCTTTGAGAGACCAGCTTCCTCTCGAGTAGCATTTTCTCGGCGCCGCGCAGGCTGCTAGCCCCGCCCTATAACAGCAAAGCTCAGGAACAATCAGCGATAGCGGCCCTTCGGAAAGTTCCGAGCGGCCAATACGTTGAGCGCTCAGAACCGAACTCGGCCCCTATTCAAAGCCATCGGCGAACAGGCCGTCGGCGAGCGTGTACACCATCGGTGCCGAAAGCTCGGAGGTGTTACGGGCCGTGTCGGAAACCGTGAGCGTGATCACCCGCCCCACAAGATCGACAGTGCTGGTGAACGGAATCGAGAATTCCGCATTGCCGTCTTGCCCGCCTGCGGCGTTGCTGATTGTCACACCGGAAAAACTGCGGTGAAACACTTCAGCCTCGCCACGCGGGTTGCTGGCATCCGCCAGGCGCGACGAAAAAACGTCGACGGAATAGTTGCCATTGATGCTGTTTACGATGCCGGAAACCACGCCTTGAGTGGCGCCGCCCGAAGCATTGGTAACCACTGGGTAGTTCAGGCCGCGATTGGCCATGGATTGCTGCGCTGGATCGGAATCGTTGTCGGCACCGTTGTAGGTCAGGAATTTCGTGCCCGCGCCGCCATTGTCGTAAAGCTGGTTGCCGATCAACAAATTGCGCAAGCTGGTCGCGCCGGTATCGGAAAATATGAAGATGCCGTGCTGCGTGTTGTTCCTGATGGTGTTTCGGTAGACGATGTTGTCGTGGGGGCCAAAATCGATGAACATTCCATGCCGACCATTTCCCGCCGCACCGCCAAAACAGAGCACACCCACGCAAATGGTGTCACGCACGCCAATGCGATTGTCTTGAATGATATTGCCGCTGGCGGCTGCCACATTCATCCAGATGCCGTCCAGGCCACTGTTTATGATGGTGTTGTCGCGCACTGTGTTGCCACTGGTCTGGATCTTGATCCCGGTGCCATTGCCCGCTGCCACGCTTTCCAAACCATAACTGCCGATCAAATTGTCGATGATGTCATTGTTGTTGGACGGGTATGGTTGTTGCAGAAAGATCAGTGTGGAGATCAACACGCCGTTGGCGTTTGCGGAAGCAATCACATTGCGATCAGCGGGAGAGTCGCCGCCGACGGTACTGGTGGAGTCACCGGTCAGTTCGATGTTGGTGTCGTTGCCTGCCAGCATCAGTGAGCCACTGTTGGTGGGAATGCTGCCGCCAAACTGATTGCCGCGCACCAGGTTGTCTCTACCGCCAGCGATGCGGAGCGCAACGCCACTGCTGCCGCTGGCAAAGCCGCCGAAGTTCAAGCCTTGCAGCTGAAATCGGGAGGCGCTGTTGCCAAAGAAGTTCAAGCCCAAACTGCGTGCATTGCCGCCAGCCAGCAAGACGCATCGTTTGGCGTTATCACCTTTGCTTCTGGTGTTGCGGAGGCTGCCGGCTTGGGTAAATCCGTCTATGTGCACGCCATGGGTGATGGTCGGCAGGTTGCTGACGGGTGCAATCACCTGTGGGCAGACAGTGCCCGGGATACTGAAGGTGATGACATTGGAATCCGGATTGGAGTTGGCATCCAGAATCGCTTGGCGCAGGGAGCCGGCACCGGCGTCGGCAGTATTCGTGACCGTGATGGTGTATGGAATGGTGTCATTCAGAGCCGATTCATAGGCGCCTCGATCAATGGTTGAACCGACCACGCGCGGATTGCCCGCCAAGTCCAGATTGGCGATGCTGCTCGACACTACCCCACTGTTCACGGCGGGCGATGCGTTTTGCAATCGATAGTTGCCAGTTGCTGCGTTGACAAACAGCGGATCGGTGCCCATCAAGTTGCTCCCGGAGTCTCCAATCGGAACCAGGGTGGCGCTTTGGTAGAGATTGGAGCGATTGCGGGCGTTGCCGATTGCCGAATTGATGAGGCAAGTCTCAAACACAGTGAAATCTTCGCCTGCATTGTTCCAGGCGATGTTGTCGACCAGCCAAACATCATTGCCGTTCTCGCATAGAAAGACTGCATTGTTGCCCTCATTGTTGGCGACGGTGTTGCTGGTCATGCGCAACGTGGCGGTGCCGGTCACACTCACCACCGAGTTGTCATTGAGCCACGGGTAGTCAGTCACACGGTTGTTGATGAACCACAGGGACAGACCGGTGACCTCCTCGCCCGTTGGCGTGTACCCCGCACCACCGGCAAAGGCAACGGTATCGAAGGTGTTGTTGCGCACTCGTAGGGTGATGTTGTGCGCGGCGGCGAAAATTTCTACCCGGTGATGCGGAGCAAAGATGTTTCGTCGGAAACGGATGCCCTCGATCAAGAGGTCGCCGACTGGTCGAAAATATATTCGTGAGTCGCCTTCGGCGTCAAAGATCGTGTTTTCCGGGTTGACTGTGCGCGCAGAGCAGTTGCTGTTGTAACCGCCCAAGAGTTCCATTGCGTGAAAATGTATCGGCTGTGCTTGAGTCAGGCTACTGTTGCCGACGAGATAAGTGCCCTGCTTGAGCTTGATCGTGGTCGTGATCTGCGCAGACGCTGCGCCAGCCGCGTCATTCAACGCTGCGTAGAGTTCGGCGACCGAACCCACGCAATGCTCAGCAGCGAATGCCGTCGGTGAGACTGCCATACCCCACGCCAGCACCACACGGTGTGTCCAGCGGCGAACGACATCTGCAAGGCAATGGCTCAGGTTGTTCAGCTTCCTGCCGCTTGTGTTCGTCTTCACGGCCGGTCTCCAGTGAGGGGGCTCTACTGGACGAAACGGAAACCATCAAGAAAACCGACAGTTCGTCGTTCGATGGATGACCGGTACCGCTGACTAGGGAACCTCTAAACAAGTCCGGAGCCGCGATAGCCCCCTGAGTCAGAGGGCGAAAAACCGCAGGTTCGTTGGGGGTCTGGCAAGCAATAAACTGGGTAGCGGAGACGTTCCAGTGACTTGTTCAGAGCTTCCCTAATGTCGCTGTTGGCAATTTGTGCGCCGACCGATTCGCCGATTCAATTCTCGAAGTTGTTGGTGCCGATCCCGACTCTGACCTGCGCGGCGTGAGCCTCCCCAGTTCTGCAGTTCTCCACGTAAGTCTTTGATTTCATCGATGCCGGCCAGAAAGCCGCCACTACCCAGGATGGTTGAACGAGTTCGCGACACCCATCAAAAGGCCAAAGTCCAATTGGACTACGCCCCGGATAGTCCGCAAATGGTGGGTGTCCCCGACCTCTCGGTGTCCCCGACCTCTCCCCGACCTCCGGCCGCGCGTACATCGCGCAGACGCTCACCACGCTCACGCCGCAAGTGCACGAGATCGATGCAGCGATCAAGCTGGCGCAGCAGAAGCCGTGGCTACCCAGCCGACCGCTAGCCACGGCACCGATGCCAACCCGGTCAGCATCCGGTCGGCGGATGCACATCCAGCGCAAAATGCACATCGAAGTAGCCGCCGAACGGCGCGTTCTTGTCGGACGCCTGCTTGCTGCGTAGTGTGCCTTCAATCCGCTGGTCGTCGTTGCGCTTGAGTTCAAGGAAATAGCGAGCGGCGCCGAGACTGGCACCCGAACTCTCGTTGGGTATCGTGTAGCTGATCTGTTGAATCGGAGACTCCGCATCGGCCCTGGCCAAAATCAGCTCAAGCTTGATGGGGCGCTCTTCCTGATCGGGAAAATAGGAGTCCAAAACCGCCGACAGCGCACTGGCAGGATCGTCCGATGATTCGATCGCCTGTTCGTCAATTTGTCGGCCGCTGAACGCGATCACTGTGGATTGCTTGGATGGATCAAACGGATCTGGACAGGCATACGCGTAAGCGCTGTTGAGCACGAATGGCTTCTCCCTGATGACGAAGCTGCCGCCGGCATCGGCCAGCACGTTGCCCAAGCCGGCGAGCAGGCTCGCGCCCAGAATGATTCTTTTCAGTTTCATGGTTGCCTCCAGTGGTTACGGTCGAACGGATGGACACGAGCAGGTCCCCAGGGTCGCCACTCAGGGCACATCGACGCTTTGAATGGTGATCGTGTTTACTTTTGAAGTGTAATAAGGAACAGGTGGATCATAATCCGCAGTGATAGTCAATTTGCGCAAGAAGGCCTCACGCATCAGCTCGCCAATGTGCTGCGTGGCGGTGTGCATTTTAACGCCGCCTACTGTTACCAGATAGTAATTGCCGGACTGCGTACTGTAGGTAGTAAAAGACGTGATTTTATTTGTGACGGTCCAGGCCTGGGCTGCGCTGCTGAATCCAACGAAAACCAGTAACGCAAATTTCAAACTCAGGTTTGCAATCATTTTCATGACACGATCCTCTAATCAAGTGGGCTCAAGGCAAATCAATGCTTTGAATGGTAATGGTGTTTATCTTGTTGCCAACATAGCCATATCCGGGAATATAGGTTCCGTAACTGAAATCGACGGTCACTTTCATGTTTCTCAGGAAAGCCTCACGTGCCAGTTCGCCGGTATGCGGAAAGCTTGTGGACATTTCAGTTCCACCGATCTTCACAACGTAATAATTGCCAGTTGTATTTCCAAAGGTCCCAAAGGACGTGATTGTGCTGGTGATGGTAGTGGCGTCGGCGGCGTTGGTCAGGCTAATGAGAATAAGACCAAGCGTTCCGAGTCCAAATCGTCGAACGGTGTTCATAATGTGCTCCTTGGTAAGGTGTGGTGTTGATGCGGTTGGTGATGTGCGTTTAGGTTTTCCTGATTGACTCCAATCCTCAGCTGTACGAAACAAGCAGTGTGGGTATGCGTTTGCAGGAGCGGGGCCCGACCCGCTCGCTGTTGCCGTTGCTCATTGGCAACTCCATCGAATAGCCAGAGCGTCTCACGGGCCCCGTACTTACAACGGACTAGCCATCGTGGCGCTAGAGTTCCCGGCACAAGATCGGTGTGATTCAGGCGGGTCAATTTCGCCGACTCAGTTCTCGAAGCCGTTACTGAACACTGCGTCAATGATCAGGCCTTCAGCAAATTCGAACACGGCGCCGTTGTTGGCACCGACGGCATCGTCGGCGAGGGGCGCGCCGGCGTAGACGCGGTCGTCGACGATGACGACACTGCGACCGAGGTCATCGGCACCATGCGGTTCGTCTGTGAGGGACAGCAGCTGGCCGATCCACAGCGTGTTGCCCATGAAGAAGAACGGGCGGTACACGCGTACAGCGCCTTGGTTGGCAATCGTGCCGTCGGCGCCCGGGCATCCAACGGCAAAGCCTGATCCACTGGCGCGATCCGGATAGATCGAAGCGCCACAGAGATCGCCGGGCTGGCGAGGTGCCGCCGGAAACAGCTCGCGCTCGAAGTCATAGCCAAGCAGGAACGCAGGCTCGAACAGGCTGACCGATCCGGTTCGACCGACCCCGGCAAGATCGCGTCCGGTGGCGCCGACGTAGACTCGGTTGCTGTCGATCGCGACGCTGGTGCCGAACGCGTCGATCAGGGCCGGGTTTGGCGGCAGCAGCGTGTCGATCAAGGTGAGCGTACCGTTGACGCGTACATACGCATGCGCCGCGCCGGCCGCCGAGTTACCGTTCTGCATGGTGCCGGGTGCCCCGGCAATCAACATGATCTGGCCGGTACCGAGGAAATTGACCGCAACGCTGGCGCCGAACGCGTCGCCGGAATTTCCCGAGCAGACGCTGCCGATATCTTCCAGGTCACCGGGATCGCTATTGAAATTCACGCCGAAGTGCTCGACGTACACGCATCCCGCATTGACGGCCCCGGGTGCTCCACCGACAACGTAACTTCCATCGCTGGTGGGATCGCTGCCGAACGTCGTGTTTATTCCGCCACCTGAAACGGCAACGCTGGCGCCCAGACGCGCATTGTTGAGCGTGATGCTGCGCGTACCGAGACTGCGGTGCAGCGGGGACTGCGAACTGTTCCAACGGAAGTTTTGAAAGGACCACAGCCGTCCCGTATTCGTATGTCCGGGCGCATCGTAGTCCGGCTCACCAACCACGAGCGAGCCATTGTGCGCCGCCACTGCTGACCCGAAATGGGCGTTGACTTGTGGGCTCGCGTACGCGGCCAGTGTGCCCACCAACTGCCATTGACCGAGACCGAGATTCGGAACCAACACGTAGACCACGCCAGCGCCCGCAAACGTCGTTCCAATAGAATCCGTCACAGTGGCGTTCGGTGCGCCTACATACAGCGCGCGAATGCTGCCGTCGGCACGCACATCGGCTGCCACCGACTGGCCGAACTGAACGCCGCTGGTACCCGGCAACAGGTCAGCAGCGTGCAATTCGTCGATGTTGACCCAGGCTGCCTGCGCATGCGTCGCGACCAGGCAGCAGAAAAGCATCGAAGCAAAGCGGATCACGTTCAATGGCCTACGCTCCAATCGTGGGAACGTCGGCGTACTCGCCGCCGCGCGTCTTGCTTGGTTCGTGTAGCTCATCTTCCGTCTCCCGTGAGGTGCCTGTACTTGGGGAAACGGAAATGCGCGACAAACCCGACAGGGAAACCGGAGGCAGGAACAAGTGCCGCGCACCCACACTCAGAATGTGGGCGCGGGGCCCGACCCGCACGCTTCTGATCGCCGATACGATCACGACAGAATCGGCGCACAGCCAAGCGGTGCCGAAGGCTGGGCTGCAAAGCCCAGCATGGGCGGCGATCAAAGGAACATCGCTGGGCTTTGCGGCCCGGCCTACACAAGCATGCTGGGTTGCAAGGCCCGGTTCCGTAGGCTGGGCTGCAAAGCCCAGCATGGGCGATGATCCAAGGAACATCGCTGGGTTTTGCAGCCCAGCCTACACAAGCATGCTGGGTAAGTTTGCCGCAAATTATTGGCCTGTCGGGTTTTCCGCGCGTTTGCGTTTCTCTTGTTAGCGGCTAAACAACGGAGATAAAAATGCGCAAGTCCGATCCAAAGAACAGCTTGTTGGCGCGTGGATTGGCGGCTTGCTGGCTGCTCGTCGCGCTGCCAAGCGACAACGCACAGGCAGCGATCTACACCGTCACCACCACGGCTGACAGTGGTGCTGGCAGCCTGCGCCAGGCCATTCTTGATGCCAATATCACGATCGACGCCGATCAGATTCACTTCGCCATTCCAGGCGCCGGCGTCAAGACCATCAACCTGCTGACGCAACTTCCTCCGATCACCAAAAGCCTCACCATCGATGGCTACACCCAGCCCGGCGCCAGCGCCAACACGCTTAACACCTTTGAAGGTGGATTGAATACGGTGTTGCAGATCGAGCTGGTCGGGACAGGTGGTTTTTACGGTTTGTACATTGATGCGGGCAACGGCGTGATTCTCACTGTGCAAGGTTTGAACATGCACGGTTTTATCTCCTGCTTGTTCGGCGCGCCGATCGCGGGCAGTTCGCAAATCCGCAGCTTCGGCAACTATCTGTGCAGCAATATCCAGGGCGATGCCAAAGCCACGGGTGTAGCGACGGGTACCGGCATTGCGACAAATGCCTCACCCAGTTTCATCGGCGGCGATTTGCCTCAGCAACGCAACCTGATCAGCGGCTGCAACGGTGCTGCCGTGAGCATTTTTGCCGCTGCCCAAGTGCGGGGCAACTTGATCGGCACCGATGCCAGTGCCAGCCAGGCCATCGGAAACCTGCCGGGCGTGGTCATCTACAACACGCAAGCGCAGATTGGCATCGGCACAGCAGCAGTGACTTCGCGCAATATCATCTCCGGCAATCACACCTTCGGCATCGGTGTGGTCAATCAAACCAGCGCCCCGCACTACGCCAATTTGACGATCTTCGGCAATTACATCGGCACCGATTGGCAAGGCACCCAGGCGCTGCCCAATGGCTATGCCACCACAAATTTTGCCGCCTTTGGTGGTGGCATCCAGGTCAGTAGCAACAACACCGATCCCACCCCACTGATCATCGGCGGTTTCGCACCAGGCGAAGGCAACCTGATCGCCTTCAATCATGGTTCTGGCATCACGTCGTACAACAATTCCATCGGTGAGGGTTTTGACAGTCGCGGCAATGCCATCCACAAGAATGATTTTGGCGGCGCCACCAACATTGATCTCGGCGCTTTCGGCATCACGCCCAATGATCCAGGCGATCCGGATCTCGGCGTCAATCAACAGCAGAACAAGCCCGAACTGTTGAATGTGAGTGAGTCCAACAATCAAGCCACTGTGCGCTATCGGGTCGACAGCCTGCCAGCCAACGCCAGCTACCCGATCCGGGTTGATTTCTACGTCGGCGAAGGAGGCGGCAGCGGCCAGTGGCTGGCGCAGGATAGCTATCCGGTCGCCGTGGCAGGACAGCTGCGCGAATTCACCTTCGACTTGCCCCCAGGAATCCGAGGATTTCCACTCACCGCTACGGCCAGCAGCGACAGTCACGTCAGCGAGCTCGCGCCGGTGTACGACACCCTGTTCCGGGATGAGTTTGAAGACGCGCTGTGAAGCAGCGATTCAGGCCCGAGCCTGCAGTCCGCTTGCCGGGGATCAACAGGCCGAAAGCGATCTCACCGCCTAGCGCCTGGCCGATGCCTCGGACGCCGTCGATCTGATCGTGCACCTTGTCGGAAGTTGGTGTGCCTTTGCGCCTTTGGTCTTGTCATCTCCGTGCGGGCTCCGGCGGTGATGCATCTGCCATCGTTCCCATAAACAAGGAAAATCGCATGAAACTTCGCTCGATCCTGTTCGGTGTCTGCGCTTCGGTATTGCTGTCTGCTGGCGTGGCCAACGCCGAAGGCAAGTCCGCTGTCACCGCACCCGCTCCCCAGGCATCACCGGTCGCTCTGGGCATTCTCAGTGGTGGATTGCTGCTGGCATCGCCTCCGCCACAAAGCTGCGCCAACGACTGCCTGCGCAGATACCACTCGTGTCAGAGCGCCGGCGGCTTCCTGTGCAACCACAGGTACACGTTCTGCCTGCGCTCCTGCTCGGGCCCGATTCAGCCTACGCCCTGATCCGGACAGTACCGGTCGGCCGCCGAGCCGGCCGGTACGCGCCGCGCCATTCGCCTAACGGGCATCGCTTGCATGCACAGGGCTGCGCACTTTCGCATGCGCCTGCGCGCCCAGGAGCCAGTAGCATGACGGGGAACCGTCCTTGGCAGAACTCGCATGTCAAACTTTGCAAGGCAACTGCTCGGTATCACAGCGGCTGTGCTTTGCCAGGCGTGTTCGCCTTCCGACTCTGCTCGTTGTGATGTGGCGCAGATCGAGCATCTCCTCAGAGACGTAGGGCGCAAAATCATTGCGCCGTATTGAAATCTCCGCACGGCGTGACTGTGAGGGAACCCATGCGGCTCAACACGAAAACTGTGTGGTACGCCGTTCGTCGAAAACTGGACACCCCGTTCCTAAAACTGGACACCCGAAAACTGGACACCCAGACCTTCTTCACGAGCGCAGAATTCGGAATCCTGGACAGTGTCTCAACGCAGCCCAGGAACAGCACTCGCGAAGACTTGGGGAACTTCGCAATTGTGGATGTCCAGTTGTTCGTGCAACGCAGCCCAGGAACAGCACTCGCGAAGACTTGGCACCCGAAAACTGGACCGAAAACTGGACACCCAGACCTTCTTCACGGGCGCAGAATTCGGAATCCTGGACAGTGTCTCAACGCAGCCCAGGAACAGCACTCGCGAAGACTTGGGGAACTTCGCAATTGTGGATGTTCAGTTGTTCGTGCACAGTTGTTCGTGGATGTCCAGTTGTTCGGTCCAGTTGTTCGTCTTCCGCGCGACCTCGGCGCCGCCCATCGGCGTTTCTCCCGCGCACGGGTAAGACATTGGCGCGACGCAGCGTAGAAAGTTGCCTAACTGTTGCCGTTGTCCGGTACCCCGTTTTTCTTCCGACGGCGAGCCCCGTTCATGAACGCGCTGGATCCTCCCGAAGCGTTTGCGTTGAGGCGCTGGAGGAGACATTCGGCGCGCGCCGCATCGACAAGGGCCGGTTGTTGCTCGGTTTTCGTTCCGAAAAGGAACTTTGACGTCGTTCACCTTCGGGAAGCGACACCGGGCGGATGCGCCGTGCCTCTCCCCTGTCGCATTTTCCTGATTTCCCCGTTTCTACAGGTAACCCCCCACTGTGTGGTACGCCGCAATGAACAGAATCGCTTTCCTCCTGCTGTGCATCTTCGCCACATCGACCCATGCGCAGGACTGGCGCCATGTCGGCCAGATCGAAGCGCCGTGCTGCTTCTCGGGGTCGCCCAATGGCATGAAGTTCGGCACCGTCATCGCCGCGGACCTGGACACGGCATCGCCGCCGAAGATCCGTGCGCTCTACGTCGGCGCGCCCGGCTTTTCGCCCGTCATCGATCAGGTGACGTATCCGGAAGCCGGCATCGTGTTCGTCCTCTTTCCGA
The DNA here is from genome assembly GCA_043738015.1 of Lysobacterales bacterium. GTDB lineage: Bacteria > Pseudomonadota > Gammaproteobacteria > Xanthomonadales > Ahniellaceae > 0-14-3-00-62-12. The sequence goes on along the minus strand of JAYSZM010000111.1, from coordinate 11,133 downwards.
CGAGCAGCGGCTGGCAAGGGACCTATCTGCAGTCGTCTTACCCGTCGGCCTACGGCCACTTCGGCGCTGCCCTGGCCGTGGACAGCGGCGTGGTCGCAATCGGAGAACCCGGTTACGACAACGGCACACACATTGATGCGGGAAAAATCACCCTGCTGCACGATCGCAACCGCAACAACCCCACGTACACTCCGCCCCAGTTCGACGGCTTGTACTTCTGGGACAGCACGGTCGACAACGGCCGCTTCGGCAGCAGCGTCGCGGTCGCGGGCGACGGCATCGAAACCAGCGGTACCGGCAACTGGATCGCCGGCGGCGCGCCCGGATCGGGCGCGGGCTGCAGCTCGCTGCTTTACTTTGGTGACGACCGGTCCTGGAGCGACAAAGGCAGCGTATGCGGCGCCACCGCCGGCGATGTGTTCGGTGCGTCAGTCGCCGTGTATTCATTCGGCGCAGCCGACATGCTCATGGCGGTCGGTGCGCCCGGCGAAGGCAGCACGACCGGCGGCGCACACGTCTATCACCTGTCCGGCGGCACGTTCGCGAACCTGAGCAACCTTCAAGCACAAAACGCGGGAATGTTCGGCTTCTTCGGCACCAGCATCGCCATCGACGGCCAGCGCCTTTACGTCGGTGCAACCGGCGGCGACAAGCCGGGCACAGGCCGCACGGGCTCGGTTACCTTGTTCAACCCGGGCGGCCCGAACAACTTCACCCTCTCCGGCGAGGTGTTTCCTGGCAGCGACGCCCAAGCGGGCGACCTGTGCGGCGCGTCGATCAATGTGAATCCCATCGGCTCCGGCTTCGTCATGGGATGCCCGGGAAGTGACGCGCAGAGCAGCGGAGAAGGCTTCGCGCGCGTCGTCGTGCCGATCCCCTTCCTCGGCGGCACGCTCTGGATCGATCAGGCGCTGCAGATGGGAAGCCTGCCCCATGGCGCCGACGACATGGGCCGCGGTGTCGCGATGGTCGGCGACCAGGTCTTCGCCGGCGCTCCACTCGCCAACGACCTTCTCGGCAGCGACAACGGAATCGTGCAGATCTTCTCGAATAATGAGTTGTTCACTGATGGTTTTGAATGATCAGCAACCGAATATCGCGCGGGGTTTGGCGACGAACACGGACATCCGGAGCGTCGGGACAATTCGGCAGGACATTGGAGGGGAAGCTCCTCTACTTGGCAAGGGCTAGCAAGTCCGGATGGAGCGCAGCGGCTCCTAACGACGGAGTCGGTCAATCCGGGATAGGGACGTAGGGCGCAATATCATTGCGCCGTATTGAAATCTCCGCACGGCGTGACTGTGAGGGAACCCATGCGGCGCAACAAGAAAACTGCGTCGCGAAAACTGCGCGAAAACTGGACACCCAGATCTTCTTCAAGAGTGCAGAATCCGGATTCCTGGACAGTCTCTCAACGCAGCCCCGGAACAGCGCTCGCGTAGACTTGGGGAACTTCGCAATTGTGGATGTCCAGTTGTTCGTGCAGTTGTTCTGGATGTCCAGTTGTTCGGATGATTGCTGGCGAAATCCGGATCGAAGGCCATGCCGATCAGGCCGCATTCGCTGCTGGTGTAGATCGGCGACATCGTCGCAAAGGTCGACCAGACCGGCGTTGGCTTGGTCAACGAACCGCTGAGCATGCGCACGCGTCCGTTTTTTTCGAGTACGAACAGGCGATCACTGCCATCGGGCGCCCTGGCGAGTCCGGTGTGCAGCTTGCCCGAGGTGTTACCCACGTCATTGCGATTGACCGAGAACACGGTCTCGGTCCAGTTGCTGTCGCTGACGGTCGCAGCAGCGGGCAAGCTCGCAACCACGCAGGCGCTCTACGTAAGCATTCTTACGACGTGCATGGTCGGCTGCTCCGCAATCGGTGACTTTCTTAGGCTAGTCCCAGGTCACCGCACGTCCGTGTGCTTGTCGACAACTCGATCGTCCTGCCAGTCGCGAGCGCACACGTGATGTCCAGAAGAAAGCTCGATCGAACAGCTCGGTGGGCGGCTGCGAAATGCGCCTTGCGACATCAATGAATCTGCTGCATGCACAGGTGCAAACTGTCCGCTTGTCGGCGCGCCTTGCCACCAGCCAGTCTGTACGCACCGACGCCGCAGGCACCCATTCCCCCCGTTCGGCCAGCACTCAATGGAGTAGACATGACTTCACGCAGCAACACCTCTGCCCTGATCATATGGAAGACCGCAGGTTTCTGGCTGGCCCTGGCCCTGGCGGTTTCACAACTCGTCAATGCCTGGCGGGTGATACTCGACGCCGAGTCCTACGCCATTTACATGGGCCTGCCCCTGCGCACGGAAGCCGATATGGCCTGGGTGTACGTCTACGCGCTGCGCGCGCTCTTCCTTGGCTGCTTCGCCGGTTATCTGCTGCTTAGCGCGCAGTATCGCGTGCTGAGCCAGATGGCCCTGATCGCCGTGCTCATGCCGGTCGGCGACTTCTACCTGGTGTGGCAGGACGGTGCTGCGGGCACCACCATGGCGCGTCATGCGATCATTGCGCTGGCCCTGCTCGCCGCCTGGCACCAGCTGCGCCATCTCGCCACCAGAATCGCGGTTTCGAATCAATGACTTCCAGAGGCATCCGGGCGGTCTCGCGAGAAGCATAGGTAACGCCGATGCAGGGCGCCGTCGACTAAGGCGCAACGGCGGCGGGCAGCGCGTCGATCAACCAGTCGCGCACGTTGCGTAGTGTGGTCTGGCTCGGCGCAAGGGGCCGATTCACCAAAAACATGGTGCCAAGCGGCATGCCGCGCTCCTCACCAAAGCGGCGAATCCGCGCCGCGCGAACCCAGGGCTGCACCACCGGCCACAAGGCCAGAGTGACACCGAGCCCTTGCTCGGCCGCTCGCATTGCAGCAGCGTAGCCGTTGAAGCTGCGGACTTGGGTGCTTGCACTGACGGGCTTGCCACCGCGGGTCTGCCAGGTTTGCCAGGCACTCAGACCGCGGAAGGGATAGTCGATACGTGCCGGTGCCGGATCGTCAAGGCGCGCCGCAACCACCGGCACGCCGCTGACCGGGTACAGCGCCTGCGTCTCCAGCCCCGGCCAGTGGCCATCGCCGAAACGCACACAGAAATCAACCGCGCCGTCGCTGGGATCCTCCAGCAACTCAGTTGCAGCGATATGGATCGAGTGAGTCGGGAATGCCGCCTCGAAAGATTCGATCATCGGCACCAGGATCTCCGCGGCAAAGAACGGATTGGCACTGATCCTGACGACTACGGGTTGTCCGCGCGAGCGCAGTCGCGCGGTCGCGTCTCGCAAACGGCCAAAAGCGAGCGCAACGTCCGCGAGCAGTGCGCTGCCTTCCGAGGTCAGGGCTAGGCCGCGCGGCAGACGATGAAAGAGCGGTACGCCCAGATACTCCTCAAGACCAGCGATCTGGTGGCTGATGGTGGACGGGGTCACGTTCAAGTAGGCGGCCGCTGCCTTGAAGCTGCCATGACGGCCGGCGGCGTCGAATGCACGCAGTAGGATGATCGGGGGTAATTGCGAGGGCACTGCGTTCACATACACTCCAAGTCGAGGAGACCTGCCGACCTTGGTCGAACGTCTGGGAACTGTACGGCAGCCAAATCCGCAGTGCAACGCGATGGTCGTCCTACCAAAAGCAACGAGACCCAAGCGCGAAACGTCCCACAATCGGATTCGGAATGGTGGAAGTCCATCCCTCGACGGGCCGCGGATCAGCACCGAGGCTGATTGGCGAAGCGAAGCGCAGTTGCAGAATCGCCCTGCCATCCCACGCCACTGCGGGGCCGATTCACCATGAGCTACCGCATTGGCTTGCATTCGTTGACGCACGCTTTGGATCCGCTGCTGGTCATTGCTTTCGGCGCGAATGCGCAGACTCAGCTGCCTGCAGTGGATTTTGGTCCGGAAGCCGAATCGGAAATCCTCAAGCCCGAGGAGGCGACCAGTGGCGAAATCGGCCTGCGCGGACGCAATGGCGAGGGTCGCCTGGAGTGGGATGGCTCGGTGTTCTACATGGAGTTCAGCAATCTGGTGGTGCCGCAGAACATCAATGAACCACCCGGCCTGACCAATGCCGGCAAGCAGTACTTCAAGGGCGCCGAGTTCGAGGCGCACTACGCGCTCGCCGATGCCTGGTCGGTCTCGGCTAGCTGGAGCCATCATCAGGCGCGCTTCCTCGACTACGTCCGCCCGTTCGGATCGACGCCGACGCAATTGCGCGGGCGGCAGCAGGAGCTGACACCACAACACCTGTCGACGCTCGGTCTGAGCTATCTGCCTGCCTCCGGCTTCGAGGCCTATGTCACCGGCGCCTACGTCGGCGATCGCTACTTGAACAATCGCAATACCGCAGTGGCAGCGCACTACACCACGGTCGATGCCGGTGTCGGCTATCGCACCGGGCCGTGGGAAGTCCGACTCGATGGCTACAACCTCACCGACCATCGCGACCCCGTGGCCGAGAGTGAACTCGGTGACGGCCAGTATTACCGGATGCCGGGCGGATCCGAATGGGTGACCGTCAGCTACGATTTCGGTAGCTGACGCGACGCGAATGGTTGGAACCGCCTGGTTCAAGACGAAGTACAGACCCGGATGAATCCGCCTTGCGGTGCAGTCCGCGGTCACGGCTCCGCATCGCTAGATCGTCGTCAATTGAACTGTTCGAGTCCACTTCAGCACCTGAACATTGTTCAAAGCTTTCATCAAGTAGGAGTGACGCGCCGCCGTTGCCGAGCCAGTGCTTTTGCTCGAACGGTTCTTTGATGCGTGTGCGCAATAAGGTTCTCCACTCAGCGTCGCGAACAACGCACCTATAGCCAGACCGCTGAACGTCAGCCGCTGCAGTGGAGACAGCAGCTTCAGAGCGACTGATTGGTCGCCTGGGACGAAGGACACAACAGTCTTCGACTCGAATCCGGCCGCCATGCATATTTTTGCTACCGCGAATTGTCAACCAGCCTTAGACAATCCTCTCTGGGCAGTTTCGATTGAAAGCCACGCGGCCTGAGAGCTTTCCAGAGCCGGCTGAAATATCGAGTATTTACTGGCAGATCATCAGTGCAGGCCGACAGCGCCGAATTCAAAACTGCCTGTTTGGTATCCCTGGCCAGCAGGTCGATTTGTCCGGGTCTGTCCAGCGGCTTGGCCACGTAGCACAGCAGTTTGGGGACGTCGTATAGATTGAATTCCTCGCCCGCCCGCCGTGTGGCGCCTAGCGTCGTGCGCTGATTGCTGCCATCGGTAGCGATCCTCTGACCTCCTGGTCCGGTTTTTCGGGAGTTTCCGAATACAGGATCGAGCGCAACCAACAGGAATCTTGAAAAGCCATGACGGACGCAACGCGAGCCAGCCATGCCGCAGCACAACCACAGTCTCAACAACCGGGCGAGTTCGCGCACTTCTATTTGAACTTTCTGGCTGCATTTGGCCAGCACAGGCCGATCAGTGAGGTCGCTGCAATTTCTCGCGCAGCGGTGCGCCATCGCGACACGGAGATTGCGCGATTTGATCAGCATCTGCAGGATCTCCACGCGTTCTACAGTGGACAAAACACCGGCACCGCGGACCGCGCATCGCGCGACCCAGAGCCCGTCCTTTCCGATTGGGATGTAGCGAAAATTGAATCGCTCAAGCGGGCGCATGGCGGCCTGCTGGTCGCACTTTTCCATTATGGCAAGCACCGCCAAGTGCTCGCCGATCTCGCTGTCATGGGTGTTCCCTTCATCGCGCCAGTCGCCAAGCGCGCCTACTTCGAATGCGAGCGCATCGCCGCTGTGTCCACCCCATCGTTCGATGAGGCAATGCGTCTGGTCGAAGTGGAATCTCCGCGTGTCGGCCGCAGCCTTCTGCAGGGTCTGCGCGCAGGCCGGATCGGACTGATCTACGTGGACGGGAACATGGGCCCGGATGGCCACAAGGTTGAGGAAGGCGGCGTCGAGGTCAATTTTCTTGGCCGGACGATCCGCGTCAAGGAAGGCATTGCGCGGCTGTCGCAGAGCCTGCAGCTTCCGGTACTACCGTTGCTGATTCGAGGTGACGATGCCGATTGCGTGGTGCACGGCCCGTTGCTCCTGCCATCGACGAAGAGCGAAACCGACTGCCTGAGCCCAGAGCGGGCGCGACAGGAAATGATGCAAGCCCTCTACGACCAGCTGGCCGAGCAAGTAGTGGCAGCGCCGTCACCCTGGGAGTTCGCGTTTTGTCTGCATCGCTGGATAGTCGGTGGCGCGGTCCCGCCGGCGCCCGCTGCGAACAGCGTGCAGCTGCCGGAAGCCATAACATTGCGGCAAAACGAAGTCGCGCTGTATGAGCGCAGCGGCGAGCAGTACTGGGTACATGTGGGCCGCCAAAGTGCGTTTCGGCTGCCCGACTGGGCACGGGGCCTGTACCAGTTTCTTTCAACCCAGGCACGCAATACCGCCGAGACCGAGCGCTGGCTGCAAGCGGCGGCGAAGGAGGCCGCCAATGACGTCGGCATAGCCCGGACACTATTGCTGGGTCTGCGGCAGCGCGGACTGATAGCAGGTGACTGATCGAAGTGCGGCCATCCCATCTGCCGCCGTGCCTGACTGGCAAGAACAGGTACAGCGAATGTTTGCGCCCTGTGCAGATCTACCACTGAACTTGGCTGCCCCGCCTGCTGCGGGCTGAGGCAGCGCACCTTCTTCTGGACCGACCAGAAGTTTTCGGGCAATCGCCCACAACAAGCGAGGAGAAACCCTATGAACGAACAGAACATGATCGAAGAAATCAGCCTGAAGGATCTCGAGCAGCGCATCGAGTTCAGCTGCTGTGGCGGAGGTGGTGATGTTGATTGCGAACTCCGCCCGTGGGAATGCGTGGCCGATTGACCTAGATTTCGGCGTGCCGCGGGCAGCCAAACACGCACGCTCGCAAGGTCTCGCTTCGCGATCGCGCAGTAGGGATCAAGCAAGGAGATCATGCCGCCGTGCAAGTCACGGCGCTCTGAAATACTTCTGATCTGGTCAGAAATTAACGGGCATTTGCCTACTATCACAAAGGAAATCCAATGAACGAACAGAACATCATCGAAGAAATCAGTCTGATGGATCTCGAGCAGCGCATCGAATTCAGCTGCTGCGGCAGCGACGATTGCAATGGCGACCCGTACTATTGCAACCCGGCCTGATCCAGCCAACCTGGCCGTCGTCAATTGGCGGCGGCCATCTCGGCCTACCGTACCTGCGCACTCAGATCAGGGCTTTGACGAATGAGCGATTCACCGCAGTGGCGCCTCAATCCACGTGTTGCGTTCTCGCCATTTGACGGCAGCGCGGGCCAGCAATGGCTGCTTGAACTGGAGGACCAGCGTGGCGGAACGCTGCGCCAAGCCTTGTCCGCGAAGCTTCATGACGTGCTGCTATTGCTTGCCCGGCCAACTTCGGAACAAGGCCTGATCGACGATCTGCGCGCGCGTGGATGGTCTGAGCTCGCGCTGGAGCGACTGCGTGTTGTACTTTTCCAGCAGGCAGTGAGCGAGCGCATCCTCATCGCCGCGGCGGATGAAAATTTCCACGCACCGCTGCAAGCCCGAAAGCCCGCTTACATGGGCTTCATGCTCCCGCTACTGGGTGCGCGCCAGGTGAATTGGATGGCGCGACCCTGGGCCTGGCTGTATGCAAAACCCGGCCTGATGGCGGGCGCGCTCTGGGCTGTGCTTGGCCAGGTTCTGCTGATTCGCGCACTGCTTGAGCCGCGCCTTTTTCTACCGCCGACGTCTGCCGAGATCCTGATCGGTATCTGCATCGGCATCTTTGTGGTGCTCGTGCACGAACTCGGACACGCCGCCGCAGCCTGGCGACTCGGCGCACGCAAGGTCAGTATTGGCGTCGGCTGGTATGTGCTGTTTCCTGTCGCCTGGGCGGACCTATCGGAGATCTGGCGCTTCCCCTCACGACACCGTGCCCTGGTCGATGTCGCGGGAGTGTTCGCGCAGTCGCTGATCGTGACCTTCCTGATGATCGGCTATTACTTCAGCGGCAATGCCCTGCTGTTGGCGGCCGCAGCCGCAGCAAGTCTGTCGGTGCTGTGGAACCTCAATCCGCTGTTGCGTCTCGATGGATTCTGGCTGCTCAGCGATCTGTTGGGCGTTGCCAACCTGCGCGCGGAAGGACGTGCCGCATTCAAGTGGCATTGGAATCGCCTGGCGCCGATACGTTGGCAATTTTTTGATGCGCTCCGACCAAGAATTTCCGACCGTGTCAGCGCACTGCTCGCTCTATACGCGATGGCGTCAGCATGCTTCCTTGTGATCGTTTGCGGCCTGGCCGCAACCCGCTTCGCCGATGCGCTCTGGACCGGCGTCCCCGGCTACTACCGACAGCTTGTCGCTACCCGCTTCGCCGAGCAGGGTCTGGCCGACCTCACGGTAATGTGCGGCGGCCTGCTGTGGAAACTGATCCTGCTCGTCTTTCTCGGCCGCTTGCTGGCGAAAAGCTTGATGAAGTGCCTTGCCTGGCTCGGACGTGGATTCGGCTGAGGAGTGCGGGGCGTGCGAGCTTCGTGCCGATCACTGCAGCGCTCTCGCTCCTGCCCAGCATCGCTGCCGCGCCACCGAAAACCGTGCGTCAAGGCGCGCTGCGCGCCGATCGCGGGTTCGTGTAGTGGTGCGCGCGAGTAAAGGACAGGCGCAGCGAAGGGCGCGAAATCGACATGCTGGGCATTCTGATCCGGTCTGCTTGGGCGCCTTGCGCCCGCACAAGGAAAAGCCACCCGGATGGGTGGCTCTGTTCTGCGGGTGCTGCGTGCCGATTACTGGCGGCGGCTGACCACAAGGGCGAGCACCAGGATGCCGGCGACCTGCCAGTCGAGCCAGCACGTGCCGGCAGGCAGGTTGATCGAGAGTCCCGACGCGAACCCCGCCATGATCGGACGATTGGTGGCGCCGGAAGCGCTCTCGACTTCACCATAGAAATGGGAAAAGGCGCTCGCGGTGTGGCGGTTGGTTTTGGTTTTTCCCAACACCGCGGTCGAGCGGCGCAGGCTGAGATTGCCACCATGGCTTGCCGATTCGTTCGATGATCGACGCGCAGTTGAGCAGGCGTCCTGCCAGCTGTCGCATCGATAACGCGCTGACGACACTTCTACTCAAAGCCATTGTCAAACACCAGATCCGGCAAGGGCACGGCGAGCAGCACATCACCAAGGCTTTGTTCCTCATAGCCGACAAGCGCGCTGCCGCCGGCGTTGAGTGCGAGGCTGCCGAGATAGCTCGATTGTGGATTACTGTCGGTAACTACGATGGTTTGTTGCTGGCTGCTGCAGGTGGCGTCATCGCAGGCGTTCAAGTAACCAACGCCGGTGCTGCCGGCTTCCCAGATCGGGCGATCGCCCGATCGCATCGCCAGCGTGCGGATGATGCCGGTGGTGCTGGTCGGGAAGCGGGCCACGCCGCTGCAGTCGGCGTTGTCGCAGACCGCGTACTGGTTGCTGGCTGTTTCGAGAAAAGCGGCGCGGGCATCACTGCGCATGGCCAAAGGCGTAGCGTAGAAATTGATATTGGCGCCGACACTGATCGCAGTGGCGGCTAGGCAGGCGCTGTCGTTGCAGCGCACATGGCGTAGCTCGTTGCCGGAATTGCTGAACCTTGTATACATCACGATTGGTCGGTCGCCAGGACCAATGACGATGGCGTAACTGGTGAGGAAGGTTCCATTGCCGGTCGGTTCGTCGACCAGCGGGCGCGCATTGCCGCTGCTGCAGTTGACGTCGGCGCAGTCGAATACGAAGACATCGTTGGCATTGGATACCGCATACAACAGCACCGGCCGACCATCAGCGCGCAGCGCCATCTCGATCACATCGCTGGTGGAGTTTCCGCTGCCGCTGACCGTGCGTGGATTGCCGCTGCTGCAATTGACGTCGGCGCAGTCGTAGAGTTCGCTGCCGCCGACACTGGCGTAGTAAATGACCGGGCGACCATCCGGACGCACGGCGATGGCCGGACGGGTGTCGCTATTGAAGCCGGGAATGGTGATTCGACTGAGGCCATTGCACAGGACATCGGAGCACTGTGCGATCCAGGGCTGACGCTGACGGATATAGGCCACCACGGCGCGCCCATCGGCACGCAGGGCCAGACGCGCGCCGGTCACTGGCAGACCGTTGAGCGCCGTGCGCTTGAGGATGCTCGCGCAACTGGCGTTGCTGCATTGCGCGGCATCGACATCGTTGCGCGCCGCATTGTGGAAATAGACCAGGGGCAATCCACCCGTGGTCGTGCGCATGGACGACTTGCCGGCGATGCCCGCACCGCTGTCGAACACCAGGGCCTGCGGGGCAGTGCAGGCAAGGTCGTTGCACAGCGTGCCGCGCAGATTGCCGGCGCCGGGTTCGAAGTGGGACACCAGCAGGTTGCCATTGGGCAGTCGCGTGGATGAGGGGCGATGGCCGCGTCCACCAGCGGCCAAGGTGATCTGGTTGGCGCTGCTGCAGATCGCATTGAGACACTGCAGGCGCTGCAGGGTGTTGCCGACGGTCTCGCGCCAGACCATGTCGAGAAAGCCACTGGCATCGGCACTGAGTGAAGGCTCGGCGCCATTGGCCTGACTGAGGACCGCGAAGCTGTTGTAGGGTGCCGAGCCGCGGGCCAGGATCAACTCGCCACTGCTGCGATCCTCGAAGGCCATCCACAGCGTGCTGCCAGCAAACGCCATGCTGACATTGTGACCGCGGTCATTGGTGCCGCTGACCAGGATCGAACTGCCGGAATCACAGGCAGCGCTGGCGCAGCGGTACAGGCGCAGATCGGCATTGCCGACATCGTAGTACGCGATCAGTGGGAAACCAGTCGCAGGGTCCACCACGGTGGCCGTGTCCTGACCGATATCGCCGACGCTCTCAAGCGTACGTTCGATACCAAACAGGCACTCAGTCGACAGGCAATCGAAGGCCATCAAGTCGCCATTGCTGGCATCGTAGTAGGCCGCGATCGGCCGATTGCTCAGTGCGCTGCGGGTAGCAGCGCTGACGTAGCGGCCGCGATCGGTCGCCGGATTGCTCAGCGAGTACGCCTGATTGCAGGTCAGTCCCGAGCAGCTTGATGCGATCAGGCTTCCCTGATCGGCAAGATAGAAAAAGCCGGTGGTCCCACCCGGGCGATCCGCCATCGCGAAGTGCGCA
>JAYSZM010000110.1:0-3549 GCA_043738015.1 Lysobacterales bacterium | reverse complement strand
GGGGGGGGGTGGTCATGGGGTTCCTTGACGCGTGGCAAACGTGATTAACAGGATGCGACAGGCACCCGGATGACTCAGTGATAGTCGTCTTCGCGTTGATGGCGCGCCGCCAGCACCGTCGCGGTGCGGGCATCGTCGATTTCAAACAGGGCGTTCTTGCCGCCGCGCAGGGTGTGGCAGATATTCCAGATCTTCTGGGCAAGGGTGCTGCTGCCCATGTTGCTCCAGCGGCAGGGAAGGCCCCATCAAATAGCCGTCAAATAAGGATCCCGCCCTAACGCACTGTTTTTATTGTGTTTACACGAAGCCCCGGGCGGCTTCCGTGCCTCATCCAAAGACAGCCTGCCCGGGCTTGTGTCCTGTCGGCCGTACGCAAATCCCGTTGTGTCCGACATTTTGCGCTTGGCCATACACAAATGACCCATCCATCACGGCGAATCCTTGTCCTTTCGAGGCGGCTTCAGCCGGGATGCTTCGGCCTGAAGTTGCCTCAGTTCCTCGTCTGCCTCCTGCTCTGCGGCAAGCACCTCCTCGGCGCGCCTGCGCGTATCGAACTCCGCGAAACGCTCGCCGATCACGGCTTCCATCCGCTCGTGCGAGATGCGTCCCGCGCCGGCCAACACCGCCCGCTCGTTGAACGCGAGGAAACGGTCGGTCTGCGCGAGCCAGTCGGTCATGCGCGTCTCGATGCGGCGCACGGCGCGGTCCTCGGCGAAATCCAGGAACATCGTGACCAGGCGGTTGAGCTGGTCCAGTTCCTCGACGTTGAGGTAGTTCTTCGAGACCGCCGCATCGGCCTTGCGGATTCGTGACCCCGACCAGTTGGTCAGCGCCATGTTGTCGGCCGCCGGGTCGGCGCGCTCGACGATCAGCTCGGCCGCGGTGCGGCCGGTCACGGCATGCACCAGCTTGTTCTGGATGGTGGCGAAGAAGGTCTTGGCCGTCTGCGCGCTGCCGTCGTAGTCGCTGCTGCTGGCTTTGAACAGGTCGCGTAGCTTCTGGTAGAAGCGCCTTTCCGAGCTGCGGATGTCGCGGATGCGGCGCAGCAACTCATCGAAGTAGTCGGCCCGCTCGGCGTCCTTGAGGCGCTGGTCGTTGAGCACGAAGCCCTTGACCAGGTACTCGGCCAGCGTGGAGCCGGCCCAGCGGCGGAACTGGTTGCCGCGCGGCGAGCGCACCCGGTAACCCACCGCCAGGATCATTTCCAGCCGGTGGAGCTGGATGGGTCGACTGACCTGCCTCTGACCTTCGGTTTGAACTGTCAAGGATTCCTTGACAGTTGCCTCCCCGGTCAACTCGCCCTCCGCAAGGATGTTGCGAATGTGGAGGCTAACGTTTTGCTTGGTGGTATCGAACAGCAGCGCGATTTCGGCCTGGGTCAGCCAGATCGTGCCATCGACCGCCCGCAGCTGGATGTCGGTCCGCCCATCCTGCATGCGGTAAAGGATCAATTCGCCGTTGTTGTCGCTCATGCGTACTCCACGGGAATGTTCAACAAGTCAGCGTCAGAAGCTCGGTCTCCATGCGCCGGATGCCAGACATCAAATTTCGAAAGCTTGGCGAGCGGCCATTCTCCATGTCGAGGTGTTTGCCGATCTCGCGTGATCCGGCGACCTTCTCATAGCGGTTCTTGGTCAACGATCTGAGCTCGCGACTTGGACTGCCTAACCTGTCGGGGGTTCGGAACTTACGTGTTCCCTGCTGGGTAGCAAGCTTGTTCAGCTTCAATGCTTTTTCCACCGCTTCAAGATCGGCGAGATAGAACGTCTCCAGCTCCAAGCAAGCAACACGCACGAGGCAATGTCCGGCTTTGCCGGACTTCTCGCATAGGCCCAGTAAAGACGTTTTCAGTTTCCTGCAGTCAGGATGGCTGTCCTGATCGCGCAACACGACGAAGCGTGCGTGGGGATTCTGGTAAGCGCGGATTCGGCGCTCCAACTGCTTCTCCAGATCCTGTTTTCCTTCAAATGGAACGAGCCGGAAACGGACATCGGCCGACAGAAATCGCGGCAAGAGGCTTTCCAGCAGCGCCTTTGACGAACGTTCCTCCAGGAGAAAGACCAGTTCCCTCATTGCGGGTCGACCCCGTCGAAAAACCCCTGCTTCCAGAGGAAGCCCAACTGATCACCTTCGGCTACGTACGCTGCAATTTGCTTGTTGTCTCGAGCACGATGGATTTCAGTGCGCCCGTCGCGCTTAATCAGCCAGCACGCTTCATCCAGCTCGATCGCATTGAGAAAATCAGGAGAGTGAGTAGAGACGAGTACCTGTCCCCCGCGGTTCGAGTACATGCGGAACTCTTCTGCCAGTTCGGCCATGAGCTGGGGATACAGCTGGTTCTCCGGCTCTTCCACACACAACAGGGGATGTGGGCGTGGGTCGTACAGCAGGATCAAATAGGCAAACATCTTGATGGTGCCGTCGGATACATATCGATCCAGAAAGGGCGTCTTGAAGGAGCCGTCCTGGAACTTTAGCGTGAGGTAGCCGTCGCTCATCAAGATGGGCTCTACCGAAGCCACCCCAGGCACGCGACGCTTCATAGTGCTGAGAACAGCCTTGAACACATCCGGATGCTGTTCGTGCAGGTACTGCGCCACCAGTGGAAGATTGTCTCCGCTTTCTGAAAGGTGTTCGGAGTCGCCGGTCGCTTCCTTGCGGCCACGAGCCGCATTGATGTGGAAGTCGGACACATGCCAATTCTCGATCAACTGGCGGAAGGCATTGGCCGCCTTGAATCGCTCGAACTGGCCAAGACCCTTGATCGCCAGAGTGTCGGGAGCGACTTTCTGGGTTTCTCTTGCCAGCTCGACGTCGGACTTGAACTCCTCCTCGTTGGTGATGGCGTAGCCCTCACCTTTGGAAAAATCGAGGAAGTGATAGGGCTTGCCGTGGCGATCACGCTTGTACCTGAGGATTTCGCGCTGAACGATGGGGGCGCCGGATGCCTCTCCGATCTCGAGTCGATATGTCACCAAGCGTTCGACGCCAGTGATTTCCATGCGGTACTGCAGTTCAATCAGGATCGTGTCGTTCTCCGGATTGCAGCCGCGGCTCAGCACTTCCCGAAAACGGCCACGCTTGTCCAGCGCATGGCGGACATTGCTCTTCAAACAATCGTGTAAGAAGCCAAAGACGTCGAACAACGTGGATTTCCCCGATCCGTTGGCGCCTACGACGACCAGAAATGAAGGCATGTCCTCCAAATGCACATCACGGAACGCCTTGAAGTTCTTCAGGCGAATGGATTCGATCTTCATGCGTCGGGCTCCACGGGTCTTTTCGGCTGCATCATGCGACGCGACCGCGTCGAAAGGTGGCCTAGATTATCGCGCTTGGCGCGGATGCGATCGAGCAGCACGCTGGCGGGTTCGCATCGTGGGACTTGCGGGACCCGCCGGCGAACGCGGCTTTGAGGAGCTTTTTGTAAGCGAGGCGCATCGACCGCAATCGATGCGCAGCGCCCGCGGCCTACTGCGCATCCGGATAGCGCAGCACCAGCGCCTGCGCGATCAACGCGCGCAAGGTGGGGTCCAGTGGCGTCGGCTG
>JAYSZM010000109.1:0-1514 GCA_043738015.1 Lysobacterales bacterium | reverse complement strand
CTTATTTCAACTTTCGTAAATTGAATAGTAGGGAAAACCCGGAAAAACGCGGGAAGCGAATTAATAAACAACCCCGCATCAAGGGGTGGGGTATTCGCCGCTGCGCATCGCAGTTCCCAGAGGTCACCGAATCCGAAGAACGCCGCAAGCGACGGGGAATTACCCGCCATGATTAAGTTCAGACTTCCTGATCCGGATAGGGCGGGTTAAGCATTTCCAAGAAGATTGCTTGGCACTTTGTAGTTTTGAGATGAGGGCTGGCTCGGGTAAAGTGGTGGCTGCTTTACGCCAAGGAGTTGCCGGTGCTCAAACAATCGTTCATCCCCGGTTTTCCAGTTGGCGCACAGCGAATCGGTGAGTCTCTGAGCATTCTGGAGAAGGATGACTGGGTCACCTATTTCGTGGGTGGCGACAACTACTTCTCTCACCCCAAGGACGACATACGCAGCCGGCGCTTTGCGTTGGCAAGCCTGATGGAGAACGGACATGTGCGGGCCCGCGACCTGGAGCAGCCGCCCTTGTGTATTGCACACCGCACGCTGATGAACTGGACCAAGCAATACCGCAAGTCCGGCTCGTCGTCTTTCTTTCGCATTCCCGATCCCGTAAAGCCTCGCGTCATGACGGCGCACACGAGCGCGCAATGCGCAAGCCTGCTGGCCCAGGGTATTCGCCCATCGGTGGTAGCGCGGCAAGTGGGAATTCATGAATCCACCTTGCGCAAAGCCGTGCAACGCCAGGCAGTCGTGCCGCTGGCGGTAAGCAGTGCCCAGGACAGTGAAGAAGGCGCACCAGTGCTGAGCACCAAATCCGAGCGCAGCCGCGCTGACGCCGAGGCCGCTGAGGCCATGGGCACGGCGTGCACGCGCGCGGACGAACGGGTGGATGCCGCCATGGGGTTGGCGCAATGCGCCAGCACGCGATTCGAGCCCGGCTGCGATGTGCAGATGGCCGGGCTGCTGACCGGACTGCCCGCGTTGTGTGCCAATGGGCTGCTCAGCGGGCTGGAGCGCCACCTGAGGCTGCCCAAGGGGTTCTACAGTGCCTTGCACATTTTGCTGGTGTTGGGCTTCATGGCGCTGGGGCGTATTCGCCGCCCCGAAGGATTGCGGCACTTTCCGCCCGGCGAGCTGGGCAAGGTCGTTGGCCTGGACCGGGTGCCGGAGGCACGCACCTTGCGACAGAAGATCGCCACGCTGGCGGTGAGCGGCAATGCGCAGGCGTGGATGCAAGAGCTCAGCAAGACCTGGTTGCACAACGACCCCCAGGAGGCGGGTTACCTCTATGTGGACGGCCATGTTCGGGTCTACCACGGTGAGAAGGCCCAGCTGCCAAGGCGCTTTGTCTCGCGCCAGCGCTTGTGCCTGCGCGGCACCACCGACTATTGGGTCAACGACGCGCTGGGTCGGCCCTTCTTTGTCGTCTCCAAGGCCGTCACCCAGGGGCTGGCCGACAGCCTGATCAAAGACATCGTGCCCGAACTCTTGAGCAGCGTGCCCCAGCAGCCCAGTGAA
>JAYSZM010000108.1:0-46704 GCA_043738015.1 Lysobacterales bacterium | reverse complement strand
AGTCGCCAGCGACGTGCCCAAGGAAGCCGCGCGCCTTGGCACCGCCGTGCTCTGCCATCCGCATTCTCTGCACGGCGGCAGCATGCAGAACAAAGTGGTGACCACGGCCGAGCGCAGTCTGCGCGAACTGGGATTGCGTACTCTGCGCTTCAATTTCCGCGGCGTCGGAAAATCCGAAGGCGCCTTCGATGACGGGGTCGGCGAGGGCGCGGATCTGCTGCACCTGGTGCAATGGCTGCGCAAAGTACGACCCCAGGATGGCGTCTGGCTGGTCGGCTTTTCGTTCGGTGCCTTTGTCTCGATTAGCCGCGCCGCTGACATTGCACCGGTCCAGTTGATCAGCCTGGCACCGCCGATCGGTCGCTGGCAATTCGAAACGATCACCTTGCCGAGCTGTCCCTGGCTGGTAATCCAGCCCGAGGCCGACGAGGTCGTCGACGCGCCTGCGGTCTTTGCCTGGGCCGAACAGCTCGGCCCGCGCATCGATCTGGTCCGGATGCCGGAGACATCGCACTTCTTTCACGGTCAATTGGTCGCCTTGCGTACGCATATCCAGACCCTGATGCGCGCCCCCTTGCCGGCGCTGGAGAACTAGGTGTCCGAGCCGGCGCAAACTCCCTCGCAGCGCTACGCTGCGGGTGTCGCCGCGGGTCGATGGCAACAGGACTCCGCTCAATGCGCCGCGCTGCGACCACTCGATCGCATCCACAGCAGTCTGAGCGCCATCGCTGCGGAAACCGGCTGGCTGGCGCAATTGCAGCGCCGCTTCTCGGCGCCGCAACGTGTGCGCGGCCTCTATCTCTGGGGTGGCGTTGGGCGCGGCAAAACCTTTCTGATCGATCTGCTGCACGATGCCCTGCCCGGAGAACGCAAGCTGCGCATGCACTTCCATCGGTTCATGGGCCGGGTGCATCAGCAGTTGCGCACGCATGCCGGCGAACAGGACCCGCTGCGCCTGGTCGCGCGTCAGTTCGCTGCCGAGGCCAGCCTGTTTTGCCTCGATGAATTTTTTGTCCAGGACATCGGCGACGCGATGATCCTCGGCGAATTTCTTCGGCATCTGTTCGATGCCGGTGCCACCCTGGTCACCACGTCCAACCTGCCACCGCACCGGCTCTATGAGCATGGCCTGCAGCGCGAACGTTTCCTGCCCGCAATCGCCCTGCTTGAACGCCGTTGTGAGGTGCTCGAACTGGTCAGCGCGGTCGACTATCGGCTGCGTACGTTGACCTCGGGTGGCGTCTACCATTGCCCGCTCGGGGTTGCTGCGGATGCCGCGATGCTGGCCTGTTTTGATCGGCTGGCGCCCGGCTCGCTGCGGCCGGTCGGCGACATGCGCATCAACGATCGGCCGATCAAGGTGCGCCGGCGCTCCGATGGCATCGCCTGGTTCGACTTCGCCGCGCTCTGCGAAGGACCGCGCGCGGTCGCCGACTACATCGAGCTGGCCCGAAGCTTCAATACCGTGTTGATTTCCGATGTGCCCGTGCTCGATGCCCAGGGCATGCGCGAGGATGCCGCCAAGCGCTTTGTCCATTTGGTCGATGAGTTCTACGACCGCAATGTGAATTTGATCCTCAGCGCCGCCGCAGCGCCAACCGCCTTGTATCGCGGCACGCGGCACCGCCACGAATTCGCCCGCACCGAAAGCCGGTTGATTGAAATGCAGAGCGCCGAGTACCTTGCACGTCCGCATAAACCCTGACTTCAATGCCGCCGCTTCGATCGACACCATCCACGCGCGACCGGCCAACGATTTGGCGATCGGCGCAGACGTACGCGCGATGCCTCGCTACCATTCCACCATGAAGATCGCATCGTGGAACGTCAATTCACTCAAGGTACGCATGCCGCATCTCGAGGCATGGTGTCAGCACGCACAGCCCGACGTGCTGGCCCTGCAGGAAATCAAGATGGAGACCGCGGCGTTTCCGAGCGATGCGATCCGCGCGCTCGGCTATGAGGCGGTGGTGTCCGGACAGAAGACCTACAACGGCGTCGCCATCCTCAGCCGCCTGCCGATGCGCGACCCGCTTGCCGAGGTCGCCGGCTATGCCGACGAACAGCGCCGCTTGCTGGCCGCGACCGTGGGCGATCTACGCGTGATCAATCTCTATGTCGTCAATGGCCAGGAAGTCGGCTCTGATAAATATCGCTACAAACTCGAATGGCTGGACGCGGTCACCGGTTGGATTGCCGACGAGATGCGCCAGCATCCCAACGTCGTCGTGCTCGGTGATTTCAATATCGCGCCCGAGGATCGTGATGTGCATGATCCCGAAGCCTGGTTCGAACAGGTGCTGTGCAGTACGCCAGAACGCAGCGCGCTCGGCCGGATGTTAGCGCTGGGATTGCACGACAGTTTTCGATTGCGCGAGAACGCCGCCGCCCAGTACAGCTGGTGGGATTACCGCGCCGCAGGATTCCGTCGCAACAATGGCCTGCGTATCGATCTGGTGCTGGTCAGCGAGGCCCTGCGCAGTCGCGTCAGCGCCGTCGGCATTGATCGCGAGCCGCGCAGCTGGGAACGCCCCAGCGACCACGCGCCGGTCTGGGTGGAGATCGGCGCATGAGTGAAACCACGCCCTATGGCCTGGAGGCCAGCGAGCTGGATGAGTTGCACGCATTTCTCGGTCAGCGCGCCGAACGCGGCGGGCTGATGCTCGATGCGGTGCACGGTTTGCTGACCGCGGTGGTGATCGGACCCGAGCCGGTTTCCGCCAGCGAATGGCTCGGCCATGTCGTCGATGAGGCGCAGGGATTTGAAACCGAGGAGGAGGCCAACCGCATCCTCGCCCTGCTGATCCGCCTGTACAACAGCGTGGTGCAGGAACTCGAAGCGCTCGCCTACCAGCCGATCTTCGGCGAAATCGAGATCGCCGACTCCGAGCAGACCGAGCTGAGCGCGCGCGGCTGGTGCGAGGGATTTGCCATCGGCGTCGATCTGCGCTCCGCGCTCTGGGAAGGCCGCATGCAGCAGGACCCGGAACTGATGGAACTGCTGCACCCGATCATCGCGCTCGCCGCCGATGAAGGCGTGTTCGAAACCAGCGAGGGCGAGACCATCGAACCGCTCAGCGATGAGGACTTCGAAATCGCACTCAACGCCGTCGCCGGTGCCGTCGCCGATGTTCAGCAGTACTGGCGCAACAAACCGCCGGATCTGAGCGAAGGACTGGAGCCCGCCACCGGGCTGCGTCCGCTATTGCGCAAGCGCGGCGGACACTGGCTGCATTAGGCGCGCTTGGCAGCGCGCTAAGGCCAGCATCCGCGATGCACGCAGAAATCAGAGCCTGGCGACCCCGATACTCAGCGAATAATTGACCGCGACTTCGGCCTGACCGGTCATCGGCAGCGCTGGTTCGGCGAGGCGGCAGAAACGCGCGCCGCGTGCGGCCTTGAGCGCGGCGCGATCGAGCAGGCTTGATCCACTGGAACCGGCCAGCTTGACCTGGGTTGCCGTACCCGACTTGTCGAGTTGAACCTGCAGACGCACGGTGCCCTCGGCACGCTGACGCTTGGCCTCATGTGGGTAGCGCCAAGGATTGTGGTCGTTGCTGTCGTTGGCTGTCGCCTGCTGGGCGTCCTGTTCATGACAGGGCACCGCAAGTTCGGCGGCATTGATTGTGGCACTGCCGACCAGCGCCATCACCAGGCCCAGCAGTGTGAACTTCGAATATTTCTTCATGGCCCATCCCTCCCATCCATTACCGCGCTCCTCTGTGGAGCGCCTGGAAGGGGAACGTACGCCGATCGAATCGTCCCGACAAGACCTCTGTCATACGGGTGTCACAGAGCTGTGCTACCGACTTGCTCCCGCCGTTGCCGTTGCCGTTGCCGTTGCCGTTGCCGTTGCCGTTGCCGTTGCCGTTGCCGTTGTAGAGCGTGGCTTGCCGCGCTGCTGTCGCGGTTGCCGTTGCCGTTGCCGTTGCCGTTGTCCCCGAGGGGATTGACCAGCTCCGCTGTTGAGAGCCATAGAGCGTGGCTTGCCGCGCTGCTGTTGCTGTTGCCGACCCCATTCCCGCGCAATTCCGCCGCACGAACTACACCACAAGAGCCAGCTTGCTCCGCAAGCGTCATCGCTCTGCGATTTGCAATGACTTACATTGCCAGCTCGAGTGCTGTGCCGCCAACTACTGACGCACACTAAACGACGCTGAGGTCGGATCAGTGGAGAAAATCAGGCGCAGTTCCTGTCCACCGCCGGGGCGGTCGATGACGCGGGCGATGGAGGCGCCGGATTTTGCGGCGGGGTCGTTGCGCCAGGCGGCGACGAATTCATCCCAGTCGGATTTGCTGACATGTCCGCGGATACGTGCGAGGCAGATGCGCATGCCGCAGCTGACTTCGGGGGCGTGCATTTTCAATTTCGCTGCGGCGACACGTATGGCGAATTGGTCGGCGATTGCGCGCGAGAGTTCGTCGGCGAGCACATCGGCGCGCACTTCCTGTTCGAACTGGCTGAATTTTTTGTCGAAGTCGTCACTGTTGAGCAGCGCCTGCACACTGCGCAGTGCGATGTGTTGACCGTCGAGCAGGGACGACTCCACGGCGAGATGATCGGCTTGCGCGATTTTCTGTCGCAGCCGTTTGTACTCGCGGGCACTGAGCGGTGGATGCAGTGGTGCGACGGGCTTGTCATAGACAGTGGCAACCGGCTCGCCTGCGGGCGGATTGGCCGACGCCGGCTGCGTGCCCTCGCTCGGCTGCGCTGCGGGCAGGTTCGCTTCGCTTGTTTGTTCGGTGTTCGCTGTGGACGACGCGTATACGGTCCCTTTGCGCTGCTCCAGATAACGCCAGCCGAACACCGCCGCGCCGAGACCGACCAGGACAAGTATTGCAGTGGCGATCGGGTTGCGGCCTTGCGTCGTTGCCATCTCGTTGCGTCCGTCCTCGCGGTGATTGGCCTACGATATCAGCCCGTGACGGAACAATTCACGGACAGAGTAAGCGGTACCAGCCCGGCTTCGGCGTGCCAGGTGGAGGCGCTGGCTGTCGGATCCGGACCCGCCACGGCCAAATCAACCCCAGTTTTCCCGCAATGTCCGATTTCGTCCCGTGTTCTTCCTGTGCAGGCAGGGCCGACTTGCCTAGCTTGTGGCTACCGGCCCCGTGGTGGGGCTGAGTGCATTGGAGACTGAAGATGAAGCTTCGGAAATTGGGTTTGGCTGCGGGTCTTGCGTTGGCATGTTCGCTGGCAGCACCGCTGGCTAGCGCTTCGATTTATGGTTCGGGTGAGGGTTACTACTACATTGCGGTTTCGAATACGGGTGGCTATCCGCCCAGCGCGCAGTTCATGAGCGTCGGGCCGTTTGCCGATGTCGAATCCTGCATCCAGGCGCGCCAGGCCGATTTCGGTAATGGCGGTCCGTGGCAGCCCTTCGAGGGCAGTGGAATCCACTGCACCTGGGTTTTCCACAACGAAGTGGGCGCCCTTGAGGACACCATCGAAATTTGGAACACGGTACCCACCGGCGGCAACACACCGCCCGGTCAGGTCGATGTTGCCAAGCTCGAGCGCATCGCCGAACTGCGCGAGATCCATCGCGTTGACCGTTACGAGGCCGAGGTGGTCGAGGTGCTCAACACGCGTCGTTGATCGCACTGGCATAAGGGATCGCTCCGCGCTGGCGCGGAGCGATCCGACAGATACAGCTGCCTCACTGAATTTCTTGACCGAGGTAGCGGACCGATACCTTGAAAGATGAGGTGGGGCCCTGGGCAGGGCGGCCTGGCCCATGGGACTTCCGGTCAGCGCGCTTGGCAGCGCGGGGTTCGCAGGGTGGTGACTAAGCGGGGCAGCCGTGTCTTCCGGCGTAGTATCGGCAGGGGTCGCGCTGGGAGCGCTTGACGCCGGCGGGGCGGCTTGTGAAGCTGAGCAGCTGACCCCAGGTGTTCCCATGTTCATGACGCGCTTTGCCGGGCTGTTGCTCGCCCTGGTTTCCGTATCGACCGCCGCAGGCACGCCGCCTGAACTTCGCGATCCGGAAAAGACCTATGATGCCTTTGTGGCCGACGTCTCCGCCAAGTACGCCGCCCTGCAGGCAGCCTATGCCGCGGCGCTTGCGGCCGCGCCGAATGATATTGAACTGGCGGTCGCGCGATGCCAGTTCATCGAGAACTTTACCTACGCCGAAGACATCCACTGGAACGCCGAGGCCGAGCGTGATCTTGAGACATGCACCACGGCGCTCGATGAGCGCTGGCCGGATGCGCCCGAGGTCCTGGTGTACGGCATCGAGAGCAACTATGACGACGATGCGCTCGATGATGCCAAAGCGCTCTGGGGTACGGCGCAGGCATGGTCGAAGCCACTGCGTGCGCGCATGGCCAGCCGCTTGCACGACCTGCATGAAGGTGCCGGCAATAAGTACGCTGCTGGACGATTCGCAGCGATCGCCGTCAGGCTCGGAGCGGACGACGCGCTGCCTGCGGCGCTCAAATATCTGGTTGATCGTGGCGACGCGGACAAGGCGATCGCCATGGCGGAGACAGCGCAGCCTGCGACGTACCCTTGGAACGCTGCGCAACGCATAGCCGCGCTCGGCGGCCTGGTCGACAAAAGCGCAGCCTTGAACGAAATGAAACGCGCGCAATCGGCCGGGCTGGAGATTCCACCCGCCACCCAGTTGCGTGTTTATCTCGATATCGGCGATCTGGAGAGCGCACAGGGCGTATCGGATCAACTCGAGGGCGAGTCCGCTGGCACCGACTTGCGCAAGGCGCTGTTCCAATTGGCGATGGCGCGCGGCAAGCCATCCGAGGCGGCGGATCTGATCAGTTTCGAAATCGATGAAATGGACGTGGCGATTCAGCGCTACACCGATGTGGTGCACGCCGCGCCGTCGCTGGCCTTGTCTGGCAATCTGCTGCCGGTCACTCTGGTCGTTCTGGTTGTACTCCTGATGCTGATGCTGGTGCCGGGCTTACTGCTGGTGCCTGTGCACTATCGTGGACTGATGCGCCGACAGAACGGTCGAGCACCAACACCGCTGTTTGACCGGATCGGTTTGCGTCATGCCTGGATCGGTCTGGTCATCGCGCTGCTGGCGCCTCTGCTGGCGATCTGGATTTTTCATCCCGCGTTGATTGGTTTGATCTTCAGCGAGGCCGAGGGCAGCGGTCCATTCAATCGATTCGATGTGAATGTGCTGGCGGCAATGGCCACTCTGATTCTCTTGGCGCCCTGGCTGCGCAATTTCGGATGGCAGCATCTGCTCGGCCGTCGCGGCAACTTCGGTCGCACGCTGCTGATTGTGTTTGCCTGCGCTCTGGCGACATTTGCCGTGGGTGTTGTCATGGCACAACTGCTGCAATCCGTCGGCGCAGGCACGGCGCCGACCGAGCACACGCGCACCGTGGCCGACCTGGTGCGCGGCAGTCTGGTCGAGCACGGACTACTTGTTACCCTGTTGCTCATCGCGGTGGCGGTGCCACTGTTGGAAGAACTGGTCTATCGTGGCCTGTTGCTCGGCGGGCTCTCACGTCATCTCAGCTTCGGTTGGGCCAATGCGATTCAGGCCCTGCTGTTCGCCGGCCTGCATGCCGACGCGCCGCGATTCCTGTACTACTTCATGCTCGGCTGGCTGGCGGGGTGGCTGGTGCGGCGCGAGCGTTCGTTGTGGCCTGCCATTGCATTGCACGTACTCAACAACGCAATCGCGGTACTGCTGGCTTCGGCCTTCATGCGCTGAGTGCGCGCTGGGCCGCAGAGCCCGTGCCAGATTCGGGCGAGGGATTTGCCGCCCTCGCGCGGTGATCTGCGATTTTTCGCAGCGCACAAGCAGAGCTTGAAATCTGCTGGAGCTCAACCCACCGAAGTCTTGCGCCGTGCCGCCCTACGCGTAGATGAGCGTGTGCCTGCAGCCTGCAGCTTGTGTGCATTGAGGATCGCAGCGATCAGGCCGGGAAAGCGCTGATCCACTTCAGCGCAGCGGCTGGTGTTGTACATCTCCACGCCCTTGCGCTCGCTACGTATCAACCCGGCCTCGCGCAGTGCGCGAAAATGCTGGGACAGCGTCGATTTCGGAATGTCGCGCTCGCTGATCTGCAGAAAATTCGAGCAGATGCTGGCGCATTTCGAACCAGCCAGCTGGGCATAAATGGCGACGCGGATCGGATCGGAAAGGGCGTGCAGCACACCTTCAACGGTGATGTCGGCGATCGCGGGGTGGATCAGCGGTCTCATGGCGGCATCCTAGCAGCGGTTGACAAATAGTCCCATAGTTCGTAAGTTACGAACTATGGGACTGGATGCGCTCCGCAACCACCCACGACCAGGAGCTGTTATGAGCAAACTGAAAGGCAAGGTCGCCGTTGTCACCGGCGCATCGAAGGGAATTGGCGCAGCCATCGCGACTTCCCTGGCCGCCGAAGGCGCGTCAGTCGTCATCAACTATGCGTCCAGCAAGGCGGGCGCCGAAGCCGTGGTAGCCAGGATCAAGCAAGCGGGAGGCAGCGCCATCGCTGTGCAGGGCGATGTCTCCAAGCCTTCGGATGCGCAGGCTATCGTCGATGCCGGGGTCAAGGAATTCGGGCGACTCGATATCCTGGTCAACAACTCGGGCGTCTACGAATTTGCTGGCCTCGATGACATCACCGAGGCCAACTTCCACCGCCACTTCAATGTCAACGTGCTCGGTCTGCTGCTGGCTACGCAGGCCGCCGCGAAGCACATGGGCGAGGGCGCCAGCATCATCAATATCGGATCCGTCGTCACCCGGATCACGCCCCCGGGAAGCGCGGTCTACACCGCCACCAAGGGCGCCGTCGATTCCATCACGGGTGTGTTGTCACGCGAGCTGGGACCGCGCAGGATCCGGGTCAATACCCTGAGCCCCGGCATGGTCGAAACCGAAGGCGCGCACACGGCGGGTCTCATTGGTTCTGATTTCGAGAAGGGTGCCGTCGCACAGACACCGCTGGGTAGAATCGGTCAGCCCAATGACATAGCTTCGATCGCGGTGTTTCTGGCTTCGGATGATTCCGGCTGGCTGACCGGAGAACGCTTGTACGCCGGCGGCGGCGTGCGCTGATCGCCAGCGCCAATCCCCTTCTCCCCACCCGGAGAAGGGACGCGGAGGCAGGCGGCGTGCGCGAAGGCCTGGCCGTTGCAACAATCAACCGGACTGTGATCGCCGCCGTCCTGGCACATTGAATGGGCCGGCGCGCGCCCGCTCAGGGCAGCGGCTGAAACGCGTGTTGAAACACGTAGTCGGCAACCTGCCGGCCCTGATCGATTCCAGCGGTCTTGTCGAATGACCAGTGGATGCCGAGATAGATGCGGCTTTGGCCGTTTTCTTCTTCCGCTTCAGAGAAGTTGTCGAAGAAGCGGGGACGGAACGGGCGCAGAGTGCCCTGGCTGTCGCGGGTGCCGCCGTTGAATTCATCCGAGATGAAATAGAACGGAATGTCGTCGCGCCCATAGAAGCGTCGCAGCGTCTGGAACAGGGCACCGCCAAAGGTGGCGTGACCGGACGGATATGCCGGAAACGGCGGGGTGAAGTTGGGTCCGGCGAGATTGCTGGCCGGTGCGCCTAGTGGCACAAACAGCGGATCGCCATGGGTATCGGGATTGCCATCACCCCAGCCGGTCATGCCCGTGCCGATATCGGCCTCGCGAATGCCGGCAATGGGGCGCCAGAAGCCGTGAAAATATTTGGATTCCCAGGAAGCGATTCCGGCATCAGCCATGGCTGTGTTGACCAGGGCGAACAGGCGTGCCAAATCGATTGCGGAGGTACGTTGTTGCACAGCAATCTGAGCGGTGACCTGGTTGTACATGCGCGGTGGTGCACACAGGGTAGGTGTACCGTCGTAGGCCCAGAAGACGCCAATGTGGGTTTGCTCCGCACTCCGCAACGTGGGCGTGATGACGCCATCGCCTCCCAACGCAAGCACTTCGTTGTAAGCAGCCGTGTATTGCGCACTACCCATCGCCGGCGGCGGCGGTACACGGAACGTATCAGCGGCGGGAATAACGAAGGGCCGTGTTTCGCTCCAGCGTGCGCCCAGCGCCACGGGAACAAGACTGATCGGGTCCTGTCTCCATATACCGGGCATGTCGCCAGGCACGTAGTCCTCATCCATCAGCATCTCGGGATGTGCTGAGCCATCGCCATTGCGCGCTGCGACGATCGCCTGCGCGGTCGACTTCCCGAGGGCCACGCCCAGCGTCTTCGCACTGCCCGCACGGATCTGCGCGAGGTCGACCTGAAGTTGCGCGTCGAGACGGGGTGCTTGCGAGGGGTACAGGGCAACCAGGGTGTCGTGCGCTGCCTGTGCAATCGCCGCCTCGGCTGACGCGCGGGAATCCGCTTTGGGAATATTGGAGTAGCTCCGATACCTGCGATCGATCGCGTTCATGGCATCAAAGATCGCTATGTGCACGATCGCCATCGCCCGACTTGCGCGATGCGGGCCCAACTGTTGTCCGAATATGCGCGACTCACCGGGGCGCACCGGCATGTGGTCGAGTCCGCTGGTATCAATCGCGATCGCGTTCCAGCGCAGCAGAGTGACCATCCGAATGAGCTCACTGAGGCCGCTTTGCCGCGCCTTGGCCAGCAAGGCGTCTAACCCTGCCGGTTCCATCCGTTCACGGACGCTGTAGTTCGGTCCATGCGCAGCTTCGAATGCGTCGCGTTGACCGACCGGCTCGGAATTGGCCTGACCGGCAGCCAACGCACCAACTGCCACCGCAAGGCGGGTTACCAGCATCAAAAAAGTTGGCTTCACGGCACAATTTCCAGAATGGGGCGGCAAGCTTGTCTGGATTGTGAATGCCGCGTCAATACGCGCGGTGTCCCAACGCCTCAAGAAATCCAAAAAGGGCGCACTGCGCTGGGTCTTGCACGCGAAGTGACTTGCTGGATCGCCCATGTTTCCGCTCGCCGCTCGCCGCTCGCCAAGCGGTACGGTCACCCCTGTCGCCCCTCCGGGCATGCAACGGCAGCTTTCTGCCGCCTGATTTGTTGAGGTGCACAGCCGATTTGAAATCTTCAGTCATGCGCCCTGCGGTTGCTGGTCACCCCTTCGGCACAACGGAAAATGCTGTCAGCCTGCAACGGCTGTGAAGTAGAACCGGCGGAAGCCCGAATGGGTGTGAGCGGTCGCAGGGGCGATGAGGATCACCGCCCCTGCAGACTCAAAAAGCCAATGCGGAGCGGTGATCAGGGCAGCGGCTGAAACGCATGCTGAAACACGTAGTCCGCCACTTGTCTGCCCTGATCGATTCCAGCGGTCTTGTCGAATGACCAGTGGATGCCAAGATAAATGCGGCTCTGGCCATTCTCTTCTTCCGCTTCAGAGAAGTTGTCGAAGAAGCGAGGCAGGAACGGGCGCGTGTTGCCCTGGTTGTCGACGGTGCTGCCGTTGAATTCATCCGAAATGAAGAGGAAGGGAATGTCGTCGCGGCCATAGAAACGGCGCAGCGTCTGGAACAGGGCCCCGCCGAAGGTGGCGTGGCCGGAGGGGTAGGCCGGAAACGGCGGAGTGAAGTTGGGTCCGACAAGGTTGCTGGCAGGCGCACCCAGTGGCATGAAATCGGAATAACCATGGGTATCGGGATTGCCGTCGCCGAGTCCGGAGGAACCCGTGCCGACATCGGACTCGCGCAGCCCCGCGATGGGACGCCAGAACGCGTAGTGGTATTTGGATTCCCACGAAGAAATACCGGCGTCTGCCATGGCGGTATTGACCAGGGCAAGCAGACGCGCAAGTTGGATCGCTGGGGTGTGACGCTGCAGCGCAATCTGCGTCGTTACCTGATTGTACAGACGCGGCGGAGCGCACAGACTCGGTGTGCCATCGTAGGCCCAGAATATTCCGATGTGGGTCTGCTCAGCGGTGCGTACAGTGGGTGTGGTGATCCCGTCACCGCCAAGTGCGACGACCTCGTTGTAGGCGGCGGTGTATTCAGGACTGTTCATCGCCGGCGGCGGGGGAACGCGGAATTGAGTCGCGGTAGAAATGACGAATGGCGCCGTTTCGCTCCAGCGCGCGCCCAGCGCCAGCGGTATCAAGCTGATTGGATCCTGTCTCCAGATGCCGGGCATCTCGCCTGGAAAATAATCCTCGTTCATTCGCATCTCGGCATGTGCAGAGCCGTCCGCACTGCGTGTCGCCAGAATGGCCTGCGCCGTGGATTTGCCGAGCGCAATGCCCAAGTTCTTGCCGATCCCGGGGCGGATGAGCAAGAGGTCGACCCGAAGTTGCGCGTCGATTCGTTGCCGTTGCGAGGGATACAGGGCCACCAGCGTGTCGTGCGCTGCTTGCGCAATCGCTGCCTCCATTGAGGTGCGCGGATTGGCGACGGGAATATTGGAGTAGCTCCGGTGACGGCGTTGGATGGCATTGACAGCGTCGAATATCGCGATATGTACGATGGCCATCGCTCGGCTGGAACGATGCGGGCCCAATTGTTCCCCAAACACGCGCGTTTCACCCGGTGCTACTGGTGTGTGATCCAGTCCGCTGGTATTGATTGCGATCGCGTTCCACCGAAGCAACGAAACCATCTGCATGACTTCGGCAATATTGCTCTGCTTCGACTTGACCAGAAGCGCGTCAAAAGCCGCCGTCTCGGACAGTTCGCGGGCGCTGTAATTCGGTCCAAATGCTGCCTCGAACGTGTCTCGTTGAACCGGCGCGTTTGGGTTGGCGGGCGCCGCAAATATCACGTGCGTCATTGCTGTCAAGGTCGTGAGCAGGACGAGAAGTCTTTTCTTCATGGCATTGCCTCAAAATAGAGTCGGGCGGGGTTTCACGAATGTGAAGAATGCGTCAAATTGCGCGGCGACAGTACTCCCGAGTTATCTCGAAAAGTGCGTACCGGCTCGCACATTTCACTGAATCCCGGCAATCTTCTGCGACTTCCACTGATTTGCTGGTCGAACTGAAGTGGCGTCTGCCGAGGAATGCCCGGGGCAAGTTTCTGGTGCTTGGGAACAGTCCGGAGCGTCCTTGCGACGACCGAGCGCTGCAACGTGCCAATGCGCCGTGAGCGCAGGCAGCTGCGGGCAGGAAGATCTGACCGTTCTTGCGGCAGGACCGCCGACCTCCGCCAAGATCGGCGGCTTTCAGCTCAGCCAAGCGAGCGACATCGCCTGACTGGCGGCCAGTCCTCCCACATTCTGCATCAGCCGCGCGACCGTTGCGGTCGCGCGGCGCGCAAGCGTATTTACTCGAATTCGTTCTGGAATATGCTGCTTGCCAGCACCGTGACCGAATAGGCGCGATTGAACGTGCAGGACACGATCGATAGATCGCTTCCGCTCACCGTGAAATTGAAGGTGCCCTGGGCATCGGGCGTGCCGCTCAGGAGCCCCCCGCTGGTCAGGGTCAATCCGCTCGGGAGCGTGCCGGAAACCAGCTGAAATTGTGCTGCCTGCAACGAGCCCGGTGCGCTGAGTTGGGCGGAGTAGGCGAGTTGCTCGGTAGCGGATGCCAGACTACCCGCGGCTGGCGTCGGATCACTGACCGGCTGCACGATATTGACCGGCGTACTCGGGCAGGTATTCAGTGTTGCCGTCGTTGCGTAGGTCACGCTGCCACTGCCAGTGAGGGTTTGCAGAATGGGATTGGCGCTGCCGTTGGCGAAGCCGGCGACGCTGCCTGAGGTATTGCTCGCGGTATAGGCGAAGCTCGCACCGCCTGGTGTGCTGGTCAGCGCAATGCTGGTGGCAGTGCCCGTGCAGATCGCGGAGGGCGTTTGCGCATTGACACTGGGTGCGGCATTGATGCTGACGCTGGCATTGCCGCTCATCGTGGCCGAGCAAGCGGTAGTCGCATTGCTGGCCTCGACGGTGTAGTTGCCCGCCACGGTCTGATTGCCGAAGTCGAGTGCGGCGCCGGTGCCGGCGACGGGCGAGCCTGTCGGCGAACCATTGCGCATCAACTGGTAGTTGATTCCCGTGCCACTGTTGCCAAGCCCGACCGGCACGCCCGTGCCGCCAGCACAGAAACTCCCGCCCCCGGTCATTGCAAACGCGGTCGGATTGCTGTTGACGCTGACGACGGCATTGCCCGTCATCGTGGCTGCACACGACGTGGCGCCATTGCTGGCCTCCACGGTGTAGTTGCCCGCCGTAGTCTGGTTGCCGAAATTGAGCGCGCTACCCGTGCCTGCGACGGGCGCACCGACTGGTGAAGCATCCCGCAGCAGTTGGTAGCTGATCCCGGATTGCGAACCCGAAAGCCCGACCGTCATGCCAGCGCCACCCGCACAGAAAGCGCCGCCCCCGGTTACCGAGAATGCTGTCGGATTGGCATTGACGCTGACCGCAACGCTTCCAGTCATCGTGGCAGCGCACGAGGTCGTGCCGTGGCTGGCCGAAACCGTGTAACTGCCGACGGTCGGCTGGTTGCCAAAGGAAATCGCGGCACCCGTGCCTGCGACCGGCGAACCGGTGGGTGAGCTGTCGCGCAGCAACTGATAGTTGACGCCGGACTGCGAGCCCGAAAGTCCCACCAGCGATCCGCTTCCACCTGCGCAATACGCGCCGCCGCCGGTGACCGTGGCGGCGGTTGGATTGGCATTGACGGTGATGGTTTCACCAGTGAACGGAAGATTCGTCGGTGCCGGCGTCACGCCGGTGCTGTTCAGCATGTCCAGACGCAGCGAGCCTGCGCCGGTGCCGACATTGGCCGCAACGGTACGTGTGCTGCCGCTGCCAGTGACGCCGGTGACCGATGCGCCGGTGCCGCCATTCAAGCCAAAGTTGGCATTGCCGCCGCCGGTGATTGACTCCGAAAAAATCGCCTGCCAATCGA
Source organism: Lysobacterales bacterium (assembly GCA_043738015.1). Classification (GTDB taxonomy): domain Bacteria; phylum Pseudomonadota; class Gammaproteobacteria; order Xanthomonadales; family Ahniellaceae; genus 0-14-3-00-62-12. The sequence continues at coordinate 31,932 of JAYSZM010000108.1, read as the reverse complement.
GTGACTGGCCGGCACAGACGGCGCTGCTGCCGACGCGATTCAACGACGTGATCGTGGTTGGCGTACCTGCGGTGACATTGATGCAGCTGCTGGCGACGCTGGTCTGAGCGTCGGGATTGGTCACCGTGATGGTGCGTGCGCCCGCCGCGGCGCCGGCCGAGGCGCTGACATTGAGGGAGAGCGAGGTGGGCGAATTGTAGGTAAGGCTGTTTACCGTGACCCCGCTGCCGCTGACAGACGAACCCAGCAGGATACGGCAACTGCCGACCGAGGCATCGGGCTGAAAGAAACCCGTGCCGGTCAACGCGATACTCACATTGCTTTGTCCCTGGGCAATGTTCGTCGTCACCGCGCAGTTGGTCGCGACCGGCGCCGGCGCCAGCAGGCGCACTGCACGCACACCATAGTTGTTGGTCGTGCTGGCGAATTCCTGGATCGTCCACATCGTCATGTCATCGCAGGGATCGACACTGGTGTACGAATAGTCGCCCCAACGACGGCCCGAAGTACCGCCGGGATCAGAGGCCGGATTGTAGGTCGCAGTTGAAGCCGAGTAGTTGACGATCGGTGCCTGCACCGTGCCGGCGGTGTCGGCACTCAATCTTCCGATCGTGCCTGCGTTTGGTGTCAGCGCGAGCCCGGACATGGTGAACCCGAATGCGGCATGACCCTGTCCCGACACCATCACCGAAGGGATAAAATAGTGCTCGGGATTGACGGTCGCGGTGCTGAAGATCGTGCCGGATTGGATCAGGCTTGGCGTAGTTGTCAACGTGCCGAGCTCATACCAGCGCACCGAGTTGCGGCGTGTGCCCGCGCTCGATGAGACGCCCGCGTTTGTGGTGCCGATATTGTGTGCTGTCCACAATCGGCCGCCACGAACATGCGCTGCGAAAAGGCGGTCGTCGAGCGAATCCAGCTGGCCATTGTTGCCCCCGGTATTGCCGGAGTGCGGCGCCGGTATACCAAATGCCGTTGTCGGCACGCTGACAGAAAGATTGCCCGAAATGGTTGGCGTTGCGCCCGGTGTACTGACCCGTCGCACCATCAAGGTGCCGAAGGTGGCATTGTCGACCCCGACAAAATAGCCCTCGGTCGCGGCCGGGTCGTAGTTGTCGACACCTTGCGGTGTAAACGGGCCAGCGCCAGTGCCGGTCGCCACCAGGGTAAACGTGGTCGTCACGATGGGGCCGCCGGACAACACCGACGACTTGCGCACCACTGAGCCCAGCGTGCTGGAAAAGGATCCCGCAAGCGTGAACATGTTCGCGCCGATGTAGAGCGCCTGGTTGTCGATGCCGAGTGTCGGGTAATCGGCGAACAGCGTGCCTGACATCTGGAATTGGTAGAAGGTGAAATCAGTGAGCGCGGTGATCGTGCTGCCGCTGCTGACGGCCAGCAGTACGCGATTGGCCTGGGCTCCCGCACCGCCGGGAACATCGATGATGATCACAAACCAGCGCCCGCTCAGCCGGTCGTAGCGGATGCGCGGATCGCTGGTGAAATTGGTGCCGGGTGTCATCACCGAACTGAAAAACACATCGGAATCTGCATTGACGACGCCGTCGGCAACGCCGGTAAACTTGTTGAACGAGCGTATCCGGCCATTGACGGCGACGATGAATTGGGTCGGCCCGACTGTGCCCATGGTGTCGGGCGGAAAAGCGCCGGTATCAGCGAGCGTGGCGCCCGTGAAGTTGGGCGTACTGACCGTTTGCGCTGCATTGATGCCAGTGCCCGAGCCAGACTCGCCTTGGCCAGCGGGCAGCGGCGGCCAGAACGCCACCGCGGGTGAGCCGGGACCGTTCTGCGGGTGGCGATACTCGTTCTCGAATTCGTACTTCATCCGCGGACCGCTGCGGCCAGCGGCGTCTGCCGCAGCTGCGCGCACCATGATGTCGCTGACCTTCTCAGTGATGCCAGCCGCCCCGGTGATCGGCGTGCCGGCACCGATTTCTGGCGCGGTCACCGACTGCGCCTGCGCCAGCGGCATCGCCAAGACGCAGAATGAAATCAAACAGATCCGAAGCTTTCGACTGAACACGATCAACCTCCCCACAGGTTTCAGAAACAGGAATGCCGGCCGGCATCGCGCGCCATGAATTCGCCCCCGTTCAGAGTGCGCGTATTTGGATTGCTCCGCAAGATGGACGCCCACTCGGTCTCGGGTTTGGCGCGCATCTGGACGCGGCGGTGCGAGACGCGCTTGGGAAGTGCAGCTTCGCTGGTGGCGGTCCTGGCCGGCTTCGCGACGGACACTTTGGCCGTCCAGGATGAGCGTCTGCTCACTCGCTCCGGCATCCATCCGCGAGCGCCGCCGAAAGTCCCAGCGCGGAAATGAGCCCAGCAGAAGTCGGATGGCGAATTGCGGACATTCGTCTATGCTTCGCGCATGAGCCTGCGCCAGCTTCTGCGTACCAGTTGGATGGACTTCCTTTCAGCCGCCGCCTTCCTCGCGATGTGGCTGTTCCGTGATCGATTCGAATACGACACCGTGCGCGCCTGGCTGTTCTGGCCCGTGGTTTTCCAGCTCTATGCGGCATTGGCACTGAGCGTTGCCGGCATGCTCAGTTCAATTCGGTCGGACGTCCTGCGTAACCTGTGCTTTGCCCTGGTTGCCGCGGCCTATGTGTTCTCCGCCTGGCTGACCGGCGCGATCGCGCACATGCCGCAAGTATGGATCACCGCCGTCTGGCTGTTGATCGCGCGCCTGATTCCGCCCACCGGGCTGCGCTTTGGCGAGCCGCGTCATCGCGTCTGGGTGCGCCTGTCCGCTGGTTTTTCGGGGCTTTTATGGGGCGCTGGATTTGTATTGACCATGGTGCTTGCGATGATTTTTTCCAGCGAGCCGGTACCCGATGCCAACGGCGAACTGCGCAGCGTCGCGGCGGCCTGGATTTTCCCCCTGGTCTGGACCAGCTATTTTTTCGCCGAGGGACTGCTGCGCGCCTGGCGAAAGCCGCCATCGGGTTCGCGCTGATCACGGGCCGCTTGCGCTCGCGTAGGCGCGTGAGTCTGTGTATCGCGCGCAAGTCGCGTGCAGCCCGGATGAAGCGCAGCGGCTGGCAACAGCAGAGCGGGTCAATCCTGGGCACCCCGACGCTCAATTTCAGCGTGCGACCCGCGTCGTTACTGATGGCGAAGGCGTGGATTCCGCTTGATCAAGAGGTCAGTTCACGTTGTGAACCGTCTGCCGGTTCACTCATGTAGATGGCAGCGAATTGGATACATGGGTGCGGACGCCGAGGAGTCTGCCGATCGGCGTGCGGCGTACGAGCAATTGATAGCTGAGCAGGCAGAAACCGCTGGTCGAAAGCACCGAGATGGCGAACTTCGTACTCCAGGGAAGACTGACATCCATCAGTGCATACTGAATCGCAAACAGTATCGGCAGGTGGACGATATAGACCCAGTACGAGGCATCGGACAGATACCGCAGCAGCCTATTGCTGCGGTTCAACCAGGATTTTCCGGCGAGCAGGCAGGCGCCGCACATCCATACGCTGATGTAGGCCTCGAGCGTCGCCAGCAGCCAAGTCGCCGATGCATCATCCGCGCTGGGTGAGTGCTGCTCCAGCAGACCAAGAAATATCCAATAAAGTGCAAGGCTCGCCAGCAGCAACCAGGGCGCAAGGCGACGGTAGCGATCGAGGATGGTTTCGTGCCCGAACAACAGATAGCCGAATGCGAAAAACGGTCCATAGAAACCGAACGCCCAGAACTGCGGCAGAAAGCTTTCCGGCGCCGGATGCGGCGCGCTGACCGATGCCAGCGCAGGAACCAGCATGAGCGGAAGCAAGCCCAATAGCCAAACCGGATTCAAGCTCCGCATCAGCTGTGCGAGCCTTTCCAGTTGGAAGCTTGTGGCCGACCAGATCAGTACATAGAAAAACATCAGATAGTAGAGGAACCACAAATGCCCAGTACTCGGTGGCATTTGTGGTGGGCTTTCCATCAGCAGGAACTGCTCGATGAGCGCAAGCATCGGCGACGGATGCTGGACGCCCGCTGCCGCCTGCAAGGTGCTGTATCGAAGCGCGACGTAGACGAGGGGCCAGAAGATCACCAGCGGCAAGGCGATCCGTTTGAGTCGACTCACGAACATCCCGCCGAGCCCGCGCTTGTGCACCAGCATGCAGGCGAAGAATCCTGCCACCACAAAAAACAACGGCATCCGAAACAGATGCACCAGCCAGATGGCCAAATCGACGAGGACAGATTGGGCACGATCAGCGGTCGGGAAAAACGGGTGCGCGAGCGGGCTGTAGGCCAGCGCCGCATGAAAGAGCACGCCCGACAGCATCGCCAGTGCGCGCAGATTGTCCATGTAATGAAAGCGGGCAGAAATAGGCACGACGCGTCCTCCGGACCCGGGCGATTGGCAAGGCAGAGCGGGTTTGCAATCGATTCAGTAGAACGATGGCTTGCGACCGTGCACCCAGCCGGTGGCGACGATCAGCACAAGGCTGCCGATCAATTGAACAAGCAGGATGGACACGGAGATCGAGCCCCAGACGACCTGGTCGCCCTTGAAGTGATCGCTGACTGATGGAATCTGGCCGAGCAGCATGAGGAAGGGATTGATCAGCAGCATGCTTCCGATCATGGCGAAGATGTTCCAGCCCTCCGATTGGACTGCCATCGCAACGCACAGCGACAACGAGTACGCCAACAGGATATGGCCAAAAAGCAATACCGACAAAACCACCAGGCCGTCGGGCAGCGGGGTCAGCAGGATCACGGCCAGCGTGCCGATCAGCATGACCAGGAACGGCACCGCGAAGGTGACCAGATTGCCGACCAGTTTTGCCAGGTAATAGTCGAGTGGCGTCACCGGCAGGCTCATCACGAAAGCCAGTGTCTGCTCCTTGCGCTCCTCCAGCAGTGAGGTCGAAATCGAGAAGCAGGCAGCGGCGACCAGCACGATGATCAACAGCAGTGAACCGAGATAGAAACTCCATCCGGTCGCCATGCCGATCAGGCACAAGGCAAAGATGCCGGCGGTGACATGGACAGCCAGCGGCTTCTGGAACAGTCGCCAGTCCTTGGCGATCAGCTGCTTGATGACGGGTGTATTGAGTTCGGGAAATTTCATACGGCAGCTCCGGCGCGCACAGTGGTAACAAAAATATCTTCAAGGCTCATCGCTTCGGTGCTGCGGACTTCCAGGCCGCTGGACTGCAGCCGCTCGATCAGGCCGTCGCTGAATTGGCGTGCCTTGAGTTCGAGCATCGAGCCGTTCTGCCGCGTGGCGACAATTTCGGGCCAACTGGCGTCGGCCACCCACGATCCCTGGCAGATGATCCGGCGCCATTCGTCGAGAAAAGCTTCCTTGTCCTTCGATGCCAGCAGTCGACCGCCGTGCACAAAGGTAATGGTGTCCGCGATCTGCTCGATGTCCTGGGTGTTATGCGACGAGAAGAGTACGCTGCGGCCTTCATCGCGCAGAACGTCGGCGAGCGCCTGCAAGACTTCGTCGCGCGCGACGGGATCGAGGCCGGTGGTCGGTTCGTCGAGCAGCAACAATCTCGGCCGGCGCGCCAGATTAAGCAGCAGCAGCGCTTTCACCCGTTGCCCATGTGAGAATCCCGCGAGCGTCTGCTCCGTGCGTAAATCAAAACGACGAACCAGGTCGCTGGCGTAGACCTCATCCCAGCCGGGGTAGATGGTCCGGATGAAATCCATGTGCCAGCGCAGTGTCTGGCTCTTGAACAGGCGCATGTCTTCGGAGGCGAATCCGATTTCCTTCTTGGCAGCCACTTGCTGCGCCGGCATAGCAAAACCGAGCACCTCGATCGTTCCGCTGTCGGCGCGCGCCAAGCCGCTCAGGATGCGCAGCAGTGTGGTCTTGCCGGCGCCGTTCACGCCGACCAGCCCCATCACCTGGCCCTCGGGCATGCTGAGGTCGATGTCCTGGAGCGCAAAGCTCGGGTAGCGTTTGCTCACCCCGGATAGGGCAAAGGCGGCGGTCATGGCGTGGGTCCCTCTGTGGAAGTGAAATTGGCTGGATGCTCATCGAGCCATCGGTGGATCTCATCGTGCGACAGACCGAGCCGGGCGGCGCAGCCGAGCAAGGTTTCCAGGTGTTGCGCGAATTCGGCGCGTAGTAGCGCCATCGGCAGGTTCGGCGACTCGGCAACGAACGAACCCATGCCATGCCGCGTGACGATCACGCCCGCGCTGCTCAAGTCGGCATAGGCACGTTTGACCGTGATCACACTGATCCGGCTCGCGCTCGCCAATTCGCGGATCGACGGCAGCGCCTGGCCAGCCGGCCAATCGCCGGACATCACCTTGGCGGTGATCTGATCAACGATCTGCCGGTACATCGGCGTCCCGCTGCTGGTGGATAGAAAGAGTTCGGCGTTCATCCGTGCATACTGTGTATTCACAATATTCACAGTATGCACAGCCGGCGGCGTCTTGTAAAGCCCATTCGGGTGTTTGGCTGGAGCGAGCTTTGGCGCAGCCCTCAGAATCACGAGGGTGCTTTGCCAGCCCGACCGGCCTGTCTGAATCGATGGCTCGCTGGCCCCGGTTTCCAGTATAAACACGGGAATAAGACCATGAATCGGTGCCGGAATGACGCGCGGAATGCGGGCTCTGCTGTTGCTTTTGGGCTTTGGCGCGTTGGCGCTGCTCGTCGGCGCGATGACCATCTGGTGGTGGTGGGCGCAGTATGGATCGCAGTTCCAGGACGATCTCAAGACGGGAATAGCAGCAGGTATCGAGTTCGGAAAGGACGCCGATCAAAACGCCTGCCTGAGCGAAGCCTTTGAACGCAATCGCCGCAGAGTTGCGGCTCACACGGAAGGGGAAGCCGGCCTCGAGGACAATTTTTTTCTGTCCGGGTGCCTGATGGGTGCCAGCCCCTCCAAGGGCTTCTGCGAAGATGTGCCCTCGCAGTGGAATGCCATTGCCACGACGCGATGGACCGAGCAGCGCTGCGCCGCCGAGGGCCTGGACAATTCGAACTGCGCCGGAATGCTGACGGCCGTAGTCCAAACCTGCCAGCAGGGCGTACTCAGCGGAAAATAATTGTAGCCACTGGGTATTGAAGCGCTTCGCTGCGCTCAGCACATCCCACTTCAGTGCCTGGCGTAGGATGTGCTGAGCGCAGCGAAGCTCATCAATCAGCTGAGGTCTACTCCGCCGTTGCCTCGATTTCCACCCCGGTATCGAGCTTGCCTTCGGGTGTGCAGCTGTACGACGAGCTATCCGAGGCCGTTGGCGCAGGCGGGGGAGGCGCATTGATCAACGCCTCCAGCTCGGCACCTTCGTTGTCCGGGTTGGCACCGGATTCAGGGTGGCTGTTCAGCATCTCGACCACGCGCACGTCCACCCAGTCGCCGTTGTGATACTGCATCTTGGAATCGGTCGACAGATTCACGCCGAGCACTCTGGCTTCCATGTGAAGGGTGGCTTTGTCTTCGTAGGCATCGACTTCACTGATGCGCACGCTGTTCAAAATTTCTTCGACCGGGATCTCATAGACGGCAAGCACCTCCTTGACTGTCGCGATCAACGCATCGCCATGCACGACAGCGTCTTCGAAATGCAGTGTCTGAGTGTCCTCAAAACGCTTCAGGCCGGTCTGACGCACCAGCCGCGAGACCGCCTGCAATGCACGTCGCAGGCGCTCAGCATCAGCGAAATCGACGCGGCCAGTCCAGTTCTGCACGGCGTACATCAGCTGCGTCAATTGCTGCATTTCAATCGCGTTCAAATCCTTGTCGTTGGCGATAGCGATCAGCGTCGCACCAAAGCCCAGATTGAACTTCATCAGGCTGTCGCCCACTTTTTCGGCAATTTTTGGCTGCCATTCGGCCACCAGCAAATCCACGCCCTCGGCAGACTGCAGCTTGATCCAGGCCTGCTGCATCGAGTCGTCGGGAATCGCGGCAGCATCGCCAGCGGCAATCTTCTCGGCAGTCTGGGTCTGAATCAGCCGGCGCCCATCGGCCTGCTCGTCCCACAGTCTGGCAATCTCAACGAGGTCTTTGTTGTAGTCCGACGCGGCCAGAAACACAGCAAAATCGTTTTGCTTCAGTGCCAGTAGCAGGGCATTCGGCTGATCGCTCACACGCGTCGGCGGGGCCCCGGCGCTGACGGCTGGCAAGGCAGCTTCGGCGCTCGGCGCTGCACCGCTCGGGCTGGCAAACCCGACCGCGCAGGCCAGACTCGCTGCCAACATCATGCTGATTCGCTTCATCGGTCACGCTCCTTGGGGGTGTTCAAGTCAACGCTGCAACGATGCTAGCCGGGTTTGGCCGACGAACCAGACCATATGGCGACCATCTGGGGCGGGATGCGGGCGTTTCAATGATGGCGAAGCGATCCAAGGCCGACGGAACCCGGGCGGCAAACCCGGGTCACTGAATGAATTCGGTGACTCTCCGCTGTGTGGGGTGTTTTGACGCGCCAAGGACGCGACACAACGACAGTGATCCGGCTTGATGGCCGACGCCTGTCATAGCCGCTCTTCGCGTCAAGGTATTCCGTTGCCTCGTGGAACTCATGTCGGATTGTCGAGAACGCACCGGATGTCTACATGCTTCATTGGTTCCAATGAGGTCGCGGCGAATTTCATCGCACTGATTCGTCTGTCGCGCAGACCGCCAAGGCCTGAGCGGTACTGCGCGATCGACGCGCACGCAGCCGTCCTTAGGTCCTTGCCACGGCTGGCCAGAACCAGCCGTGGCCCGGATTCTGGCGTTCAATGAGGAGCGGCGTTCCGTCTTCAATCCGCCCGTCGCTTCAAGGCTACTGCACCAGTACGGTGGCCAGGCCCATGCCGCCGACATCAATCCCGAAGTTGCAGCTGGATTCGCCGCTTTCGCCGATGCAGTCGCAGCCGGTCTTGTCGTGGTTTGGACTGCACATGGCGAAGCCGGCCGAGTTCGGATCGCCGTCATCATTTGCACCAGCGCAGGTGCTGCTGCTGCAAGTGGTGAACCAGCGCACCGCCTGCAATTTGAGTCTGAAGTCGGTGCGGTTCAGGCGAATGGCTTCGGTGCGGCAACTGCCCTGAGCATCCTTGCCGATGCGCAGCAGGTTGTAGCCGTCGTCGAAACGCACGGCCACCAGGTGTTGGATCGGCCCACCATCGGCGAACTGGCGTTGCAACAGTCGCTCGTCGAGCTCGGCTCGACCGGTCTGGGGCTCGATCCAACCGATGGCCACCTCCGGCGTACTTTCGGCGGCATTGCCGACGGAAAAAGCCACCGAGATGCTCAGTACGGCCGCGATCACCACGTCTAATATACGCATGACTCACTCCTTCGTTGTTGGGATCCCACGCTGCACCAGCAGCCGCTCTGCGCTGCTGGTGCGTTGGCGCGGCTCAGAATCCGTAGATCGTTTCGATTTGCGTGCCACCGCTGAGCTGTTCCAGCGTGCTCAGCTCGCAGCTCTTGCATTCGCCTGCATCGCAGTACTGGATGCCCTGGTCGCCAGACTTCGCCACGCAGCCGCTGCCTTTCTTGCAGGCACACGAAATGGCCACAGCATTGATCGCGCCGGCGAGGCTTGGATCGTGACGGTCGATCAGCGCCGGAACCAGATACCCACGTACGTCGAGCAGGGTGTAGACATAGCCCGCCGGTGCATGGAAGCGATTGTTGGCGAAGGTGGGTGCTGGCGGCGGTGTGTTCCCGTTGTGCCGCTGCATGAAATCCGCGATCTCGGCACGCACAAAGGGCAGTGCCATCAGTTCTGGCAGCGCTTGCGGCAGATTGTGCGCGCTTTGGCGGCTGGCAAAGGTGATGGCTTCGCCGGTGTCGCGAATGGCGACGGCACCGCGCGTGCCGGAGCAGCCGTTGGTGCAGTTGCTGGAATTGCAGGATGTGTGGCCGTTGGGCGTAATCGTGGGATTGCAGCCGCCGCTGGCGTTGCTGCAGTCGCAGGTATGTTTTGCCGACAGCACGAACGAACCGTCAGCCTGCACCAGCGAGTATCCACTCGGTGGACGATAGGCCAGGACATTGGCCGCCGGCTGCCAGGTAACGCTTCCGGGCGGAATCCAGGTCCGACTGTTGGCGCAATCTTCGGCTGTAGCGCTGGCAGCCAGAACACTGAGTGCAAAGCTTGCGACAAAACAGATCAGCTTTCTTGCGAACATGGGATGCTCCTGCTTGGCGTGAGGGCGGAATTGCCGGACACAGGGACCAGTTCGCAGGCGGCGGGTCGAATCTGACATCGGAAATTTGGGCGAGCGGCCAAATCCGCCACAACCGACACCGCTGCTGGGGAAATACTCCCCGCCGATTGCAAGGCTCGGCGACCGATTTTATGAACTGACGAATTCCTTGTCAGAAATCGCCCTCTGCCCTCGAACCAGTCTGCAGGGTGAGCAGCGGCCGCGCATTGGGCCAATCCAGGGAGAGCAGGGAATGATGGCCACACCGCAACAGGAACTGATTACGCTTGTTACACCAGTCGACCGCCACTATCGTGGCGCCGTCATGAGCACCTGGGAAGAGAGCAGCGATCCCGCCATTGCGACCGGCCGAGCGCAGGCTGCGGCTGTGTCTGCGGCCGGGCAGGTGGATCAGGCTGATCAGGCCGAGCATGCCCGAATTGCGCTTGCCTGCGCGGGTAATGCAGGGGCGATTGCGCGGTTGATTCGTGAGCTGTTGCCGACGGTGCGCGCCGTGCTGCGCGCGCGTTTGGCTGGCGTCGCGGGCGTGGATGCCGCGCAGTCTGTTGATGATCTTGGACAGGAAGTTTTTCTGCGGCTATTTGCCGATGAAGGTCGCGTGTTGCGGCGCTGGCAGCCGGGACGCGGCCTGCCGTTGGCTCGATTCGTTGCCCTGATCGCTGATCGCTACGCCATTTCCGAATTACGCGTGCACCGCGCGACCGACCGCGCCTGCGAGATCGGCACGGTGGCCGATAGTCTGCAGGCGGAAGAAGTCAGCCCGGAAGCCTGGATGCATAGTCATCAGGCGCTGCGCCTGCTCTTCGACGCGATGAACGCGCGCCTGAGCCCGCTCGGCCAGCGTCTTTTCCGGCTCTTGTTCCTCGACGAGCTGAGCATCGAGGAAATCTGCCTGAGCACCGGCATGGGCGCAGATGCGGTGTACGCCTGGCGCAGCAGACTGAGACGTCAGGCAGCTCAGTTGTTCGAGTGGATTGAGGCGCCTGCACAGAGAGGAGCGCACTGATGACGCCGAACCCGTCCAATGCCGAACTCGATGCCATGCTCAGTGCCATGGCGGGCGCTGGCGCCGATCCTGCGCCGGATGCAGAAGTTGCAGCGTCCGCCGACAACGATGAAGAGACGATCGCGCGCATCACCGCGAGTGTTCTGGCCCAACAGTCCAAGCACATGCCGCAGCCGCTGGCACGGCGACGTCAATATGCTCCATGGTGGCTGGGCATCGCCACCGCCGCCGGACTGGCGCTGGTCTGGTCGTTCATGCCGCGGTCCTACCCGGTTGCGCCGCTGCCCCACTATGCGATCGAGTTTTCTGGTCTGGATGCCGGACAACGCGATCAGCCGGAACAGGGCGGGGCGCGCCCTGAAGGTGTGATCAGTATCGGCAATCGACTGATTGTGATCCTGCGCCCCGAGCAGGCTGTCGACACGGTCGTGTCAGCGCGACTTTGGCATGCCAACGGTGCAGCAATCGAGAGGCTCGACGTTCCCTTGCAGCGTTCCGCCACCGGCACCATACGCCTGGATATTGAGGTCGGTCGCGAGCTGCAGCTGACGCCAGGACACCATCGACTGTGGCTGGTGGTGGGTTCCGATGAGCAGGCGCCGGATGCAACGGAATTGCGCGCAATGCAGCAAGCGGCGGCATCTCGCGAGCGCTTCGTGCTGCCCTTGTCGCTTGACGTGCGCATCGCCACGCCGTGATGGATGCCGGATATGCGCTGCGCGCGGCGGCGCTGCTCGGCGCATTGGCCAGCGCGGCGTGCGCACCCGATTCGCCGTCGCAGGTTGACGACAGCGTATCTGTTGTCGCGCCCCAAGTAGAATTTCTGGGTTGCGCGGCCGTTGATCGTGGCGCCCACTGCGATCTGGCTGTCGGCGCGGCACTGGATCTGTGGATAGACGTGGACGATGCCCGTGCCTGGTCATTGGAGCTCGGCGCCCGCGAACTCGATCTGGCAGCGCTTGCCAGCGCGCGTGCCGGAGGCCTGGCACTGCGTCTGCAGCCGGCGGCCATCCCGACCACGCTGCGCCTGCGCGCACGTGCGGCTGATTCGCCGGTGTTTCAGCTTGCCATCGAACGTGTGCCGAAGACGGCATGGGATCACGAAGTCAGCGTTCTGCTTGAGCAGGGCGACACCGCGGGCGCCATCGCGCGCATGCGGGTCGCCCTGGATGAATTGGCGGCAGCTGAGCGTGGGCCCGTGCGCAGTCGGCTGGCGCGCGCGTTGACGCGCGCTGGCGACTGGCCTGCCGCCGAAGCCGAATTCATTGCGGCGATCGCCGCCAACGGCCAGGTTGGACGGGTTTCCGCTGCCATCAGTGACAGTACGGCGCTGGCCTTTCATCTGCTCAACCGCAGTGGGGATCTGGATGCTGCGGTCCGCGTGCTCGCGCAGGCTCCGATGCCAGCGTCGGGAGATGCCCGCAGTCACATGATGATCAATAGCCTGCGCGGCTACGTCGCGCGCCTGGCCGGTGATCTGGCCAGTGCCGAACGCGAATATCGAGCGGCGCTGGATCGCGCGCTGCGCCTGGGCGACGCACGTCAGGAAGCCGTGGCTCGCGTGGGGCTGGCACAGGTTTGGGCGGAGATGGGCGACTTCGCGCGGGCCGGCGACACTCTGCGTAATCACCCCGCTGACGATAGTCCCTTGTCTCCCTGCGATCGGGCGCGCGCGCTCAATACCCGTGCCTGGATCCATTTGCTGGCGCGCGAGTCGGGCGCAGCGCTCGGCGATCCAATGCCCGATCTCGATCAGGCCGGCGCACTGCTGCAGGTCGATTGCGCCTATCTGGACGCGGACCGGAGCAATGTCGAACTCAATCGCGCGCTCGCCTGGCTGCAGCGTGGCGACAGTGCCGCGGCGCGGCTTGCATTGCAGGCGGCACGCCGACTCAATGCCCAGCCGCCGGCGCACCAGCGCGCCTGGATGCTGGAGATCGAAGCGCGCATCGCAGTCTCCGAGCAGGACCCGGCGCGCGCCCTGGTGCTCTACGGCGAGCTCGATCGCCGCGCTGCGGCCTTTGTTCTGCCCGATGCGCAGTGGCGTGCGGCGTTGGGCGCGGCGGAGGCGCAGCGCGCTCTGGGCAATATCGACGCTGCCATCACCGAGCTTACCCGCGCTGATGTATTGCTCACCGACTATCTGCACGATCTGCCTGCGCTGGAATCGCGTGCGCTGTTCCAGGCACGCTACGAGTCACTACCGCGGCAATGGGTGGATGCGCTGATCGAGCGCGGCCAGATAGAAGCTGCTTGGCAGGTGGCGCGGCGCTATCGCAATGCGCCATTGCGGCGCGTCCAGCGGTTGGCCCGGATCGGCAGCCTCGGGGCCGAAGATCAGGCGCGCTGGCGTACGCTGATGACGCGCTATCAGCGTTTGCGCACGCAACTCGATGGCGCCGCCGCCGAGGACTGGCAACTATCGACGCATCAGCTCGAACGGGTACGCAGCGAGCGCGAACGCTCCAGGCAAGAGCTGCGCGCATTGGTGGATGAGACTGCCGCGATCGGCGCCCAGTCCGAGGTTCTGCCAGAACTGCGGACGCCCGCGCCGGACGAGTTGAGCTTGCTGTATTTCCCATTGCGTCAGGGCTGGGTGGTGTTTGCATTCAATCAGCAAGGCCTGCGTGCACAGCGTTTGCAGCAGATCGATCTGCTGGCGCCGCCGGAAGTGCTCGGACGGCAATTACTGCAGCCGGTCGCCGAAGAGCTGAGTTCGGCCTCGCGTCTGCGTCTGCTCACCTATGGCGCGTTGCGCGAGCTCGATTTTCATCGTCTTGATTGGCAGGGGCGGGCCTTGGGCGCGACCCGACGCGTTGTCTACGCTGCTGACCTGGCGATGCCGGCCGGCGAAGATGTGCGCGCCGAGCGCGTGCTGCTGGTTGCCGATCCGGTCGGAGATCTGCCCGCTGCCCGCTACGAAGTCGCCGGCATAGCCGCCACGCTGCAACGCCATCAGCCTGATCTCGACATCGAACACTTGCAAGGCCGACAGGCCAGCGCCAGCGCCATCGTCTCGGGATTGGCGCTTGCTACCTTGTTTCACTATGCCGGACATACCGCCCCGGTAGATAGCGATGCGCACATTGGCTTCGCGCTGGCCGAGGGCCAGAGACTGGAGCTTGGCGACATCTTGATGCTTGAGCGCACGCCGCGACTGGCGGTTCTGGCTGCCTGTGACAGCGCGCGTTCCGGATTGCGCACACCGGCCGAGGCCTTGAGTCTGGCGCATGCCTTTCTGGTGCGCGGAAGTCTGGATGTGGTGGCGACAACGCGACCAGTGGACGATGCCGAGTCGGCTCACCTGACCGCAGCTTTGTATGCACTGCACGCCCAGGGACTGCCCATCGATCAGGCGCTGGCCGAGGCGCAACTGAGTCTGCTGCAGAACCGGCCGACCGGCGACTGGTCAGCGTTTCGTGTCTACACGCGTTAACGATACCGGGTCGCTGCTGATCCATCTCTTTGGGATGTGTCACCGCCTCTGACTGGAGGATTGAGTGGCATCGTAGGCCGGCTCGGAGCTGGTCGCATGATTTGTCAGGAGAGACTGCAATGAAGATCGATGTACGCTCAATAACCGGGATCACGCTGCTGTTTGCGGCGCAGGCGATCGCCGCGGCGCCACTGCCTGACAATGGTGCCTGCCTGCAGTGGCGCTGGATCGGCGTCGCCGACCAGGATGACGCGCCTTGCGCTCAGATCGCACCGCCGGGGTGGCAGGGCACCCGTCTCTTCGCCGCGCCCGAGGCCAGCACGCCACCGTTCCTGACGCGATTCTGCCGATTTGAAACCAGCACGGCCAATCCGTCGACGATCGCAATCGAGCAACTGGCCGGTCCGCGGCTCAGCAGGGTCGAGCGCGACTGCGTCGTGGTGTCGCCGCAGGCTGATCCAAGCTCGCTCGCCAGTGTGCAATGGTCGGCCCTGGCCGCCGAGTTGGCAGAACATTCGGGGGCAGCCGCACTTGCCGGTACCAGCGTACTCGGTAGCGCGCCGGTGCGCCTGGCTGTGCTTGATGGCAATCCGACCAATGCCGTAAATCCGGAAACCGATCTGGGCACATCACCACATGGCAACGCCCTGATCACCATGGCCGAGCAGTTATTGTGTCCCGGTTCCGGCGGCTGCGTGGCGCACATCACCTCGCGACTGGCCTTGACCTTTCTGCGTGTCGATCCCATCAAGCGTGCGGCTGCCGACATCGATGCCGTACATGGTGGCTACCTCGCCAGTGTCAGCGATCTGGCCGCGGCGACCTACAACGAAGTCGCTAGCTGGCGTGGCACGGCAGCGGGCAGTCGATTGATCGTCAATATTTCACTGGGTTGGGATGGCGCCTTTGGCGGTGATGAGCGTCTGGTCGCTGACATGCCCGTGGCAGCGCAGGCCATGCACGCCGTCCTTGTCGATGCCAGTTGCCGCGGTGTGCTGGTATTCGCTGCCGCCGGCAATCGTTCTGGTGATCCGAGCATGGAGACTGGACCCCTGCTGCCAGCCGGCTGGGAGCGCTACTCCGCACCCGCTTTCGCAGCCTGCGTATCGGCCCTGGGCGGCAGTGCCGCGCTCGATCCGCTGAACTTCACGGGCAGCGCCTACCGGCCCCTGGTACGTGCTGTCAGCGCCATCGAGGCCGACGGCACCGCGCTCGACAATGCCCGCGTCGGCGCTCGCGCTCGGCTCGTGGCCTATGGCGATCATGCCGTGGTCGAGAGTCTGGCACGCAGCCCGGGAGAGCCCACCGCCACACTGAGTGGTAGCTCGGTAGCCACCTTGTTGGCCTCGGCCAATGCCGCCTTGGCCTGGTCACACAACAACAAGATGAATCCGCATCAGCTCGCGGATTTTCTCTACGCCGCGGCCTACGGCAGCAGTTCGGCACTGGCAGCAAGTGCTGATATTTGTCTGCGTGACAGCAGTGGCGCCTGCACTGCCGGCGTGGACTACAGCGCGCATCGCCTGAGTCTGTGTCTGACCCGACTGGCCACCGGTGATCCCAGTCTCACGCCCGAAAGTTGCGCCTGGGTAGCCGACAATCCCGCTATGGCGCTGGACTACGCTGCCTTCGACGCTGCGGCGTCACCCGTCGATCTCACCCGATACGGGAGCACCAGCATCGACAGTGCTTGCGGCGCCCGCGTCATTCGATGGAATCCCGAGCGACCGATGCCTGCGCAGCCCTGTCCGCACCTGATGCTCCCCAGTCTCGGTGAGCGGCCCTGGGTGTTGCCGCAGCCGGGGTCAGACCTGTGTCCGCAATGTGAGGACGGGGGTCGGGCCGCCAAGCGTGCTCTCGCCAAGACGGTGTCGACACGCGTGCTGCGCCTGCAGATTTCGCCGCGGCTCAGCGGTCAGATTACCGCGATCACCCTTGTTGCCGGCACTCAACTCTATGCCATTGCCCTGGATCGACCCTTGATCGCGGGTGACCGGCTCGTGCTGGAAGGGCTTGAGACGCTTGCCGGAGACCGCGAGCACATGACCGTCGCTTTTGCCGTCAATGCCAGTCACGCCGCGATCAGTACCGCGCTGCTGGCGCAATGAGTGCGGCCGGCCTCGATTGGCCGGCATCAGGCGAACCACCAGCAGTTCGTTCGGTCTGCGCGCACTGTGCAGGTTGCTCAGTCCTCCTGTGGCATTGGCTACAGGAGGCACTACTCAATGGCCTTCGCTGCGGCCATTCCTTCGCGATCTTGTGGCGCTTTATCCGTTGCAGGTCGCCGGAGCACCTGCAACGCAACCACGGCCGATAACCGAACTGCCCAGGCGCGGATGCGCTTCGCTTCGCTCAGCACATCCTTCGCTGCCGGCGTAGAAAGATGTGCCGAGGGCAGCGAGGCACATCAAACAATTGCGATTCCCGGCGATAGCACTCGACAGCGACCATGGATTTGAAATCCGGGGCTCAGTGCTCCCGGATCGCTCATCCCGGATCGCTCAGCCACGCCCGATGGCCCGGTCCTGCAGTGTTCGGCGTAAGGAGGTCATTCCCTCATCAGGAGCCGAACATGTTCAAAGCGATCTCTGCATTCCCCCTTCGCACATCGATCGTGCCTGCTTGCTGCGCGATGCTGATACTGGCGACGCTTGCGTTGACCCCGGCCGGCGCAGGCGCGCAGGCTTACAGCTTGCGCCAAGTACTGCACGCAGCCGCTCAGGGTGAGGGTTTTGCAGGCCAGATGTTTGGCGGGGCGCTCGCCGTCGATGGCGATCTGGCCGTGGTGTCCGAGGTGCACTTTGGCGCCCCAACGCAACTGCGCGGCTATCGGCGCGTCGCGGGAACCTGGCAACGCGCACCGGAGCTATCGATCCGGCGCAGCGACGAAAGCATGGTCGCCCTGGCGCTCAACGATGGCAACTTGATCTACTCAGCAACCGATCTCACGACCAATGCTCGAAACGTTCGGGTGATGCGCGCGACAGCAACGGGGTGGGTACAGGACCACGTGCAGACTCTGAACAGTGGCGAGTATGGAACTGCGGTAGCCATCGCCGGCCCGCGTGCGCTGATTGGTCATCCCGGCGTTTCCAATAACTCGGGCGCGGTCTATGTCATCGAGCGCATCGGCAACAGCAACAGCTGGATGAGCAGCGCCGTCCTGCTGCCCAGCATCCGACAGAGCAACGCCAGGTTCGGATCCAGCGTCGCCATCGTTTCCGGCGCCGTGGTGGCAGGGGCGCCCGGCGAAGATGTGACCGCTGGCGGCGTGCTGCAAGACGCCGGCGCAGCCTATGTGTTCGAACTGACCCAGAGCACGTGGACCGAGGTCAATCGCTTCGTCGCAGCGACGCCGCAGGCGAATGACGTGTTCGGCGCTCGCGTTGCAATCAGCGGCCTCGACGAAGGCCAGCCGGATCGACTGCTGATCAGCGCGCGGACCAGCAATCTCGGTGGGCGCGTACACGCGTATCGCCGCGGCACCAGCAATTGGGTTGCGTCATTCGTGATGAACCCGCCGGTCGCGCAGGCCGGCCAGGAGTTCGGTTTCAGTCTGAGCATGGACGGCGACCACGCCTTGATCGGCGCCCACGGTTTCGATCTGGGCGGTAGCGACACCGGTGTGGTCTATGGGGCAGACTTCAACGCTGGATTCACCGCGGCGACCCTGGTGCAACGCGCCGATCCGCAGCAGGAAGTCGGAGCGATTGCTGGGTTTGCGGTGGCGATTGATCGCGCTGGTCCGACCAGCCTGGTCGGCGCGCCCCTTGCTGACCTGTATGGCAACACCAGTCAGGGCGTGGTGCTGATGAGCGAGGGCAGTGCAGGCACACCGTTCCCGTCTTTGCAACGCGTCTTCGATCTCGGCCAGGGCCTCAGCAATGCACGCTTCGGCAGTGCCGTTTCTGCCGAGAACGATGTGCTGCTGGTCGGCGCACCGGGCGAATCGGTCGGCAGCATCGCGGGGATCGGCGCCGCGTATCTTTATCGACGCCAGCCCGATGGAAATTACGCATTGGAAACGCGCTGGCAATCACCGCAGGGCAGTGTCGGTGACAGCTTTGGCGCAGCCGTTGCAGTGCACGGCGATATCGCCTTGGTCGGTGCGCCTGGTGTGGATCTCGGCGGCACCGACGCCGGCCTGGTCTACGTGTATCGGCGCAGCAATGGCATCTGGAATATCGAGGCGCTGATTTACTCGCAGTGCGCGAGCACCAGTCGTCGCGCCTTTGGTCGACGCATCGCCTTCGATGGCAGTCACGCCCTTCTCGGCGGCATCTGCCCTCCGGTTTCCAACACGGGTCCGACCAATGATGTCGGCGTGGTCATCGCCACACGCCAATCCGAAGGCGTCTGGATCCAGCACGTCGAGACGTATTCCTCGCGCATGGGATCCGGCGGCTGGGACGCGGGGATGGCCGTCATCGGCAATCCGAACGTGCGTGGCGATTCCGATTCCATCGAAGCAGGCTTTGTGCGTGCGGCAGTGTTTGACGGAAGCAACTGGGTAGGCGCCGGCCCTTCCGACAACGGCAGCAATACGCCAACGCCGCAAGGCTACGGCTATGGCCTGAGCGTCAACCAGGGCGCGTTGGCAATTGCCAGCTACCGGCCTAACACACCCGTCATTGTTCGTCGCCGCAGCGGCAACAATTTCTTGCCGGAAGCGAGTTTGATCCCCAATGGACTGAATGCCAGTGATGCAACGCAGGCAGTCGCTGTACTCGGTGACCGCATCGCCATCGGCGCCCCGCGCCATAGCGTCAGCGTCAACGAGCAAGGCGCCGCGTTCCTGTTCGAGCGTCGCCAGGGCAGTTGGCAACAAACACAGCGACTGGTCGCGAGCAATCCCGAGCAGCAGTCCTACTTCGGCTCGGTGATGGTGTTCGCCAGCGACGCCAGTCTGATCGTTGGTGCCCCAGAAGAATCACCCCTGTTCCCGTTCGAGGGGGCCGTCTACCTCTACGCCCCGCCACCGGATCTGATCCATCGTGATGGGTTTGAGTAAGCACAGATTGAAAACGTCGAAGCCTGCTCGCGAAGCAGGTCATCAATAACCTCTACTGGAACCATCATGATCGCGACCGCTCGAACATCAACCCTCTGCCATGCACTCGCTCTGTGCCTGGTCTCCGGTCTCAGCCAGGCCGCTACCTTCAGTGTCACCCGCACCGACGATCCGATTCCCAACGGTTGCGCCTCGAGCGATTGCTCGCTGCGCGAGGCGGTGATCGAGGCGAATGCGACAGCCGTTGCCGACACGATCGTTCTCGGCGTTGGAACCTACGAATTGTTCCAGACCACACTCGGCGGCAGCGATGCGCTGAGCTTTGATCTGAATGTCACGCAGAACCTCGACATCATCGGGCAAGGCACCGAGCTCACCATCATCCGCAACGCGACGGGTGTGGACAACGCATACTCCAGGGTGTTCTCGATCAGCCAGGCCGCTGTGAATATGAGCGGTCTAAGCGTGCGCGATGGCAGCTTGTATTCCACGGTCCTGCCGATATTCGGCAACCCGCTCATGGGCGGATGCATTCTCGCCAGGGACGCGGTGCTCAATCTGAGCCAAGTCAACCTGAGCAATTGTCGGATCAATGCGCCCGCCGGACGGGGTGGCGCGATGTTCATGTCCGGAACGACAGCGGCGTTCGCCGACGTGCGCATAGAAGACAATGTCAATCTGCCCAATGGTAGCGGCGGCGCGCTCGGATTGCTCAGCACCAGCATCGACTTCCTGAATGTGGCGATCGACTCCAACAGCGCAGGTTACGGTGGTGGAATCCATGCCTACGGCGACGTGTACATGACTGGCAGCAATGTTCAGGTCACGCGCAATACGGCTGATTTCGGCGGCGCGATCTTCATTGGCTATGCCAGCGAACGCGTGCTGCACACCATCAACTGGTCGACGCAGTCGCGTATCGCGCAAAACAGTGCAGGCACCGAGGGTGGTGCGATCTATGTCGGCTCCGGTGCCAGCTTGGAGATCGCGCCGCTTGCCGATGCCAGTATCGATCGCGATGATCTGTTGCTGATCGAAGACAATCATGCAATTGGCGACGGCGGCGCCATTTACGTTGGTGACCCGTCCGGAACTTCAGCGCCTGGCTCTCTGGATGCTCGGCGCATCGCCGTGCGGCTCAATACGGCCGGTGCGCGTGGTGGTGGCGTGTACTCCAAAGGCAAGGCACACATCACCGATAGCGAATTCGCCATGAATGATGCGGGCACGGACGGTGGTGGCGCGGCATTGACTGGTGCCGCGACCGACTACCTCATCGAGCGCACGAGCTTTTTCAGCAACAATGCAGGACGCGACGGCGGGGCCATAAGCATCGGCGCTGACAACGTCAAGCTGCGCAATGTCTCAACCTACTCCAACAGTGCGCGTGGCTACGGTGGCGGCGTTTCGGTTTCGCCACGCAGTTCGGTCAATTTGGTTCATTTCACCTCAGCGACCGATGGCGCAGCGTCGGGTGGCAGCGTTGCAGTCGCATTCAATGGGGTAGCCCATTTGCGTAACAGCGTCTTGGCCGCAGGTTGCTTCAAGTCGTCACCTGGCACGCCATTCGCCGGAACATTGATCGACGACGGCGGCAGTGCGCAGCAGAGTGGTCAGGCTGCGTGCCAGGGTGCGACGTTTGGAGCAGCGAAACTGGGGCTGCGCTACGCGTATTTTGGCGGGCGTTTCGATGTGGTTGGCATCGCATAGAATTCAGTATTGCGTGAGTTCGCGCCCATTCTGTCGGAAGCACGCGTCGACATCCGCGGTTGGCAGCGCGTTCGCATTGCCGATGCTGGTGCATTCGAATATGACGCAGCTGCGAACTGACAACGCTGCATCCCCGGTCTGGATTCAGAGCCGAAGCACCCTGGACAGCCGCGCATGTTCCACGAGTGTTCGATTCCTGCGCGGTCTGGCGTTCTCGCATGCTGTGGCCGTGCCGATGTGTGACGCAAATTCGACGAAAAACTAAAGATGAGGGTTCGATGAAAGCAAAACTTGCAAAAGTACCTACCCTGCTGGTCCTCGCTGCGATCGCAACCGCGGCATCGGCAATGGATGAAGACCGCGATCGACGTGCGCCGCCGGCCGCTTTCACCTTGGCCGTGTTTCCTGACGCGGCTGGAGAAATCCGCATGGAACAATTTGGCGATGGCACCGTGGTGATGACCGAGCGCAGCAGCTATGGCGAATCAAAACTGCAGGCGCTCGATCAACTGGCAAAATCCAAGCGCATTCGGCTATGCCCCGCTCAGGTGTTTGCCCTGCTCAGTTCCGCGCCGATTCCTGAGGTATTGTTCGCGCGGTGCGCGGATCAGCACAAGGCGCGCGCAGATCTTGAGCAATTGCGCAGCAGCGCCAAAGTTTTCCGGATCTTTGAAGGGGATTTTCGGCAACGTCCAGCCTTGTGCAACGGCCTGGGCGACGACGCCACGCAGTTCCGCACCATTGAATGCACCGCCGAGCAGATCGACTTGTATGGCGACTCGTTTTACGATTCGGACAACGCATTCTGGTGCGCGAACTCACTGCGCACCAGCAGTGATCGCATCATGTCGCAGATGCTGAATGACGAGGGAGAAGTGGCGTCAACGCGCATGCTGTCGTGTGGTGGAAGTACGCGATTCCGATTCTACAAGCGCGACAGCACGGGTGATTCGTGGAATCTGTACCGTGACTACAACATAAGCGCCAATGAGTACTTCACCTTGTACAGCTATGACAATGACTCCTACGGCGACTCGGACTTCCGCTTTCGTCTAACGAGCGATAGCGGCGCGGCGCATCGCAACACGGGGTACTTTATCGACGACTAGTGCCCGGCGCGGCGCATGGGCAAGCGGCTGCCCCAGGGGCAGTGGATGATTTCGACGAGCCGGCATTGGTGTGCTCGCTACCCTCAGCACATCCTGGGCCAGTCATCACGCGCAAACAGGAGGTGCTGAGCGCAGCGCGTTGCATCGGTCGCGCATGGGGCCATGAGCCGCACCGCGTCAAGAAAATTCACTCCCTTACAGGCGCTTGTTCGAGGCTTGTTACCCAACGCAGCCAATGTCCCTGTACTCGGCGGATACAAAGGCCATGGCGACCGCTCGGCGAGAACGCCCATCCGTGCCCCTTCGCTCCGGCTCTGACACGGCCGACAGGGGATGCCAGCGTAAAGATGACCACAGCAAGTACGCCGCGCAGGTTTTTGTGCGCCCTCTTTTTCGCTGGCGTGATGATCTCCCCAAGTGCGCCGCAAGCTGCGATTGGTGCCGCGTTTACCTATCAAGGTCGCGTCGCCCAGTCCGTTACCACCGTCACCGGTACGCTCGACTTCCAGTTCGAACTTTACGATGCGCTCAGCGGAGGCAACTCCGTTGGCGGTCCGGTCAGCTTGGCGGGGGTGACCTGCACTGATGGACTGTTCACTGTGCCGCTCGACTTTGGCGCAGCGGCATTCGCGGGCGATCAGCGCTGGCCGGAAATCCGGATATCGCCCGCGTTTCCGGGCACGCCCTACACCATCCTGACGCCGCGACAGGAACTGACCCCCGATCCGTACGCGATCTTCGCGACCGCCGCGCTGAACGCGACCACGGCCGACCATGCCCTTACGGCCGATGACGCCACCAATGCCACCAACGCGACCAACGCAGCCAATGCGTCCAATGCAGAGTTGCTCGATGGTATCGACAGTACCGGCTTCGCCCTGGTCGGACATGCCCACCCTGCAGGCGCAATCACCGGTGTGCCGGCAACGGCGGTTCCCTTCGGAGGTGTCAGCGGGATCGTCGGCGATCCGCCGAATTTCAGTGATGACTCGGTGTCGTCGCAGTTCAATGTTCAGCCCATCCTGAGTTACGCCGATACGGAAATCCTTACGCAGCGAAGTACGCCGAGCTTCTCTCTCGGCGAAATCATCCACGTACATGCCTGGACCGATGCCGGTGACTATCGGTACTTGGGAACCAGGATGCTGCATGAGCGTCATGCCGCAAGAAAAAGTTCTCGAACGTATCTGAAGGAGGACCGTTGCAGTGCATAGCATCCTTAGCGCAGCTGCAACAGTAAACGCAGTGGACCGAGGATCGCACTATGCCGGCAAATCGAAAGGCAGCATGGTTGGTTGCTACCTATTCAAAGCCGTTGGCGAATGGAATGGATACGCTGTGCGACTCGGCGCCTGACGCGCTATAGCCGTGCGTGTTGGTGCCGAGAAATTCGGCGCGCATGCTGCGGGCGCCAGCAGTTGAAAACAGAATCTGACAACTGAACTCGGCGGTGGTTGAGCTGGTCGGCGTGGGCGAATTGTCGGTGCAGGTTTCGCCGGTGTCAGCGATGATGCGCACGATGCCGCTCAAAGGTGCGGGGCTCGCGGCGATGGTGGTGGCAAAGGTGACCACCTGTCCGGGGTCGGATGGATCGGGTGTATCGAGGGTGATTGATGCCGTGGTCACCGCCCCCGGTCGTAGCAGCGAGACCAGGCTGCTGGCAGGCCTGCCGACGATGAGCTGCGCGCGCAGAGCATCGTATTCGTAGTTCATCGAATTGCCGCCGTTTGCGACGGTGCCGCGCACACTGTTGATAGCCGTAATCGGGCCGACGGTGCTGCCGTTGTTGAAACCGAGGGTGACCGCACCAGCGTCAACCGTGGCGCCGTTATCCCACTGCGGACTGACCACGATGTAGTTGCCATTGCCCTGGGCATCAATGCGGTTGCCGATTTCATCGCCGGTGGTGCTGCCGATGATCGAATTTGCGGCGCTGACAACGCCGCTGGTACTTCCTGAACCCCAGGTGATCGCACCAATGCCATTGGCACTGCCGTTGTCCCAGTAGCGAGTTCGAGAGACATAGCGGCCGTTGCCGAGTGGCACAACCAACCAGCCGGCGTAGTCCTGCGAGTTGATGCCAATGGTCGAATTGGCTGCGCCGACCACGGCGCCGGCGCCGCTGTTACCGCTGCGCCAGGTCACCGCGCCGACGCTGATGGGGCCGTTCCTCCAATACGGGCTACCCACCGCGTAATCGCCATTGCTGAGCGCAGCCACGCCGCCACTTCCGACCTGGTCGCCAAAGTTGGTGCCAAT
Organism: Lysobacterales bacterium; assembly: GCA_043738015.1. GTDB lineage: Bacteria > Pseudomonadota > Gammaproteobacteria > Xanthomonadales > Ahniellaceae > 0-14-3-00-62-12. Next base: position 7,242 of record JAYSZM010000108.1, on the reverse strand, counting down.
CAGGGAGTTGGCCGGACTGACCAAGGCACCGCCGGCTGAATTGCCATCGCGCCAGGTAACCGCACCGACCTGAGCACCGGCGTTTTGCCAGTTCGGGCTGGCAACAACGTAGTGTCCATTAGTCAATGCGATGGTGCAGATCTCCCAATAACAACGGCCGCCCACTTCATCGCCGGCACTGCCGCCCACCAACGAGTTGCTCGCGCTGACTACGGACCCGCTGCCGCCATTGCCATCGCGCCAGGTCACCGCACCGGCATCGACAATGCTGCCGTTATGCCACTTCGGGCTGGCAACAACATAGTGACCATTGCTCAGCTCGGTCACCGGGCGGTATCCCCCAATGATGTCTCCGGCTGTGGTGCCGATCAGTGAATTGGCGACGCTTGGGGTTCCTACCAAGCCGGATTGCCCATTGGCCCAGGTAACTGCCCCGACATTGGCAATGGCGCCGCTGTCCCAAAACGGGCTCATAACGACGTAATGACCGTTACGCAACGCGACCACGAATTCGCCCACCGCATCGCCTTCAGTTGCGCCGACGAGTGAATTGCCAGTGCTCACTACGCCACTGATGCCGACCATGCCATTGCCCCAAGTCACTGCCCCGGCGTGGTCGATGCTGCCGTTGTCCCAATTGGGGCTAGCGGCCACGTAGTTGCCGTTGCTGAGCGCAGTAACGTGATAGCCGACAAGTGCAAACTCACTCGTGCCGACCAGCGAATTTGTAACAGCGATCGTCCCGACGGTGCCGCCATTGCCATTGCCCCAAGTGGCGGCGCCGGCGCTGTTGATTGCACCGTTATTCCAATCGGGACTACCAACCACGTAATTACCGTTGGCCAATGGGGTGACGAAGTACCCGACTTGATCCTCGGGCTGACCGCCGATCATCGAATTGCCAACGCCGACCACACCACTGCTGCTGCCTGACCCATTGGCCCAGGTCGCTGCGCCGGCATTGATGACACTGGTGTTGTCCCACTCCGGGCTCGCGATCACGTAACTGCCATTGCTCAACGCGATCACACCGGCCCCGCTGACCCGATTGCTGGCGGAGCCGCCGACCAGAGAATTGCTTGCACTTACGATGGCATCACTCCCGCTCCAACCATTGCGCCAAGTCGCGGCACCCGCATCAAACACGCCGGCGTTATCCCAATCGGGGCTGGCTACGACAAAGTGGTCATTGCTTAGCACAGTGATGCCGAGGCTACCGACGCGATCGCCAGCGCTGCTGCCGCGCAAGGTATGAATCAAGCCGCCATCGGGTCGGTACAGATACACGGCGCCAACATCAGCGTTGCCTCCCGGGAAATCGAATCCTGGATCGGTAACGACGAAGTTTCCATTGGGCAGCAGATAGACCTGTTTGCCGAACTCACCGCTGCCCGCGGGCCCGGCGATGTCGATCTGGGCAGCATAGGCGGTGGTTGCGAACGTCAGGCAAGCCACCATGGGGACAGCGCCGATGAAGGTACGGATCATGATTTCGATCTCCATAGAGTTGCGAATGCGGCGAACGGGTGATGCCGAGTGCGTGGCTATTCAAACCCGTTCCCGAACAAGGGCAGTTCGTTTTCCACGGCGCCGATGTCGCAAAGCGCATTGCCAATGCTGGGGCGTGGCAGGCCGCGCACATCGCTGCCGACAGCGAATCCCTTTCCGTTGCTGCATGCCGCGCGCGGGATGGCGTTCAGCGCGGGGCTGTTGTCAGCGAGTCGATAGATCGGCAGGCCGGTCGGCAGCCATTCACGCGGACCGAGTTGCGGATCGATGTCGAGCAGATTGCCGGTGGTGTCTCCGGACAGGATGCAGGCGGGCTCGCTGCTCTGAATCAAGTTATAGCCAAGACTGGTATTGCTCTGCGTGGTGACGTTGTAAACCCTGCAATCGGAGCTCACCGCGTTGGCCTGGTTGCCGGCAATCAGCACATTGCGCAGTATGTTTCTGAACCCGGTAAAGCCGGCAGCAAATCCGGATGTTGGGCTTTGCAGCACCACCGCGGAGGTGTTGTCGGTGATGGTCACAAAGCTCAGCGATGCGTCGACCAGGTAGGCGCCGCCGCCGCGCGTGGCGTGATTTCCGGCGATTGTTCCGTTGCCTAGTACGATGCCATCGCTCTTGACCGCCTTATTGATGTAGCCCTCCATGCCGCCCACGTTGTCGGCGCTGAGGTTGTCGATGATCGCGAAGCGCTCGAAGACCGCGCTGTAGGCGTACGGACGATCGTAATCCGGCACAGTCGGAGCGCTGATCGAGACGCCTCCACCGACACTCAGTTCATCCACGACATCCACTTCGTTGCCCTCTACGATCACGTTGTAGAAAAGGCTTTTTCCTCCGTAGATCTTGATACCACCGCCACCCATGACCGGGTTCGTCTCGAATGCGAAAGGATCTTCGGTGAGATGGCCTCCACTGATGCCGACATTGATCAAGGCAAATGAAAGGGCATTGTCGAAATTGCCTGGTGAGTGGCGTACTTCCAGCACCCGATCGAACCCGCTACCCACGATCTGCGTATCTACGGGATCGCCGGTGCCGAACAGGGTCAGTGCCAGTGGGGGATCGTTGACGCTGGCCCCGCGCAAATCCAGATCACCACCAACGGGGTCAGGGGTATTGTTTCCGATCGGTTGATTCAAGTTGTAGGTACCCATCGGTAGATGGATGAACCAGCGACCACCCACTTGTGCCGATTCCATCAGCGCAGCACGTAAAGTGCAGACGTTGCCAAGTGCAAGGCAGTTGCCATCGCCCGGTATCAGGTCGGGCAGATCACTGAAGGAATTGATGGTGAGGTCGTAACGGTGTTCGTACGCACCCAGATCGCAGGAAGTTGTGCGCGACACGCCGCGGGCATCACTGCTCAGGCAGGCCGTCAAGGCATTCGAATTGCTCGGATTGCCGGCGTTCAGCGCCGTACTGCCGGGTAATAGGGCATGGATGGGCACCCCCGATCCAAAATCGAACAGCGGCGACAGGCGCGCCTCATTGCTGGTCGGGATACCGCTGAACGAGGCAAAGGTGCAGCCATCGACAATGCTGCCGATCATGGTGTGGGTGCGCGCGCCCAATTGCGCACCGCTGCCGGCGCAACTCAAATCGTCGGGCAAGCCGCTGGCGGTGTTTTCAATCAGCACGCTGTTGGCGAAATTCACCCCCGTGGTGCTGGTGCTGCCGTAGAAAATGCCGCCGGCCGACAACAAGCTCACATTGCGGGTCACGGTCGAATTGCGCATGCGAAACCAACTGTTGGCTGCGTACAGTCCGCCACCTGACTGAATTGCGGTGTTACCGCTGAGCGTCAAATTGTTGAGCGTCGCTTCGATGCCGCTGCCCTGCTGCAGAAAGATGCCGCCACCGTGGTTGGCGCGATTGTCGAAGATGCTTACCCGATTGAGCGTGAGCAACCCGGTTCCGGGTGGTGCATAGATGCCGCCGCCACGATCGGCATTGCCGCCGCGCAAGGCGCTGCGATTGATCGTCAGCGTGGCTGCGCCCTCCTTGCGCACCACGCCGCCATCGTTGCTGCTGCCGCCGAGCACGCTGCCACCGACAATCGTCACGTCGTCCAGCGTCAAATTTCCTTGGGCGGTGAGCACATGAAATGCGCGGTCGAATTCGGGCGCAACGATCACCGTTCGCGTGGTGTCGGCCCCTTGAATGATGATTGAACTGGTGACATCGAGATCGCCGCTGGCGTTCTGGTCTTCGTCGCTGGCACCGGTGATGGGATAGGGGCGTCCCAAGGCCAACACGAGAATGTCGGCAACTGCGGCAGAGCCCGCAGGGCATCCACCGACAACGGTATTGGTGTTGGCGGCCTGGATCGCTGCGCGCAGCTTGCAATTGCTGCCACCGAAGGCGTCGGGGAAGACCTGCATCGTGGTGGCAAGCGCCGATGGCGAAATCAACGTGCACGCCAGCAGCAAGAGCCAACCATTGAGCGTGCGTTCAAAACTCCGCATAGCCTGTCCTCTCGAGGATGCCTGGATGCATCTCAAGAATAGAAATGCCGGGAAGTGCTCAAATCGAACGCTACGATGCGGGGCAGCGGAGCGCGCCCCACGGCCGGTGGCCGCGATCGAATATTCCTGATGGGTTCTGATCCTCAGACAATCGGACGCGCTCGACGGCGCTGTGTTGCGGCGGCGGTTGTCCCTGAGGGGACTGATCAGCTCCGCTGTTGATCGCCATAGAGCGGACAAGCCCAGTCCGACGGCCAAAGGAGCATGCAATAGCGTTGCTGGTCATCCCTTCGTGACACAGGCACAGCGGCGTCGCTGCCTTGCACAGTGGCTGAGACCAGGGTTCCTGCGTCCGGCACGCATCCAACGATCAATGCAATCGCGATGTGCAGCGGCTCGTTCCTCGACTCATGCTGTCTGTGCTGGATCGTTTCCGTGGTCCGACTCCGACGCTTCGCGACCCTGAAGCACGCTACTCGAAACCATTCGCAAAGAGCGGCAGCTCGTGTTCCACAGCACCGATGTCGCAAAAGGCATTGCCGTTGCCCGGGCGCGGAACACCACGCACATCCGTCGCAACACCATGACTGGCGGTATCGGCGCACAGCGCCGCCGGTATGGCGTCGAGCACAGGGCTGAGCGCCAAGGTTGGAAAGTACGGCATTCCCGATGAGGAAAGCGTGCGCGCGCCCAATTGTGGGTTGACGTTGAGCAGGTTGGTCGTGATGTCACCGGAGATCAAGCAACCCGGGCCGCTGGTGCCGATCAGGTTATAGCCCAGGCTGACAAGGCTACCAATGATGGTACTGACCTCACAGTCGGAATTCTCCGCGTCGGTATGATTTCCGGCTATCACTGTGTTCCGCAGACTGTTGTTGGTGCCGTACAAAGTGAGCCCGGCGGCGTAGTTGCTGTTGACGCCCGCCGTGATGATTTCCGACGTATTGTCCGCGACGGTAAGAAAGCTGGCGGCGAAGGAATCCTGGGCGAACACTGCACCGCCGTAGACCGCATGGTTTCCCGCTATCGTGCCATTGATCAGTACGATCCCGTCGCTCTTCGCTGATGTGTTTACGCCACGGGTAAAGACGCCGCCCGCAACATTGGCGCTACCGTCAACCACGGCAAAACGCTCGAGATGCACGCCGGTGAAATACGGCTGGTTGTACTCCGCCGTGCTTGGCAGATTGATGGCGATACCGCCGCCGTAGCCGTTGGCCAGCAAGGGATCGACCACGACATGATTGTCGTGCACCACGACGTTGTAGAACAGACTTTTGCCAGCAAAGATCTTAATGCCACCGCCGCCGTGCGGCGGTTCGGATCCGGGTATCTGGACGAAGGTATCCTCGGTCAAGGTTCCGCCGCTGACCATTGCATTGATCAAGGCAAACGACACGGGGCGATCGCTGAAGCCAGGGCTCGGTCCCGAAGCAAAACGCCCGCGTACCTCGAGCACACGATCAAAACCGCCACCGACAATACGCGTGTCGCCGGGGTCACCGCTGCCAATCAGAGCCATCGCCAGTGGTGGCGTTCCGTTACCCGGTCGCACGTCCAGATCGCCGCCAACTGGGTCGTTGTTTGGCACGGTCGGTGCGCTCAATGTGTAGGTGCCCGGCGGAACACTCATGATCCAGCGCCCCCCTGAAGCGCTGCCCTCCATCACCGCTGCGCGCAGCGTGCAGACATTGCCGAGCGCGAGGCAACTGCCATCACCCGGTGTCAGATCAGGCAAATCATTGAGGGAGTTGACTGTGGCGTCGTAGGCGTGCTCATACGAACCCAGATCGCACGAGGTCGTGCGCGCTTGGCCGCGGGCATCGCTTCCCAAACACGCGGTCAACGCGTTGGAATTGCTCGGGTTGCCCGCGTTCAACGCCGCACTGCCGGGCAGCAGCGCGTGGGTAGGTACGCCGGAACCAAAATCAAACAGAGGCGCAAGGCGCGCATCGCTGCTGGTGGGGACTCCGGAGAACGAGGCAAAGCTGCAGTTCTCGATGCGTCCGATCATCGTATGCGTTCGCGCGCCCAACTGGATGCCGTTGCCACAGGAAAAATCGCTGGCCGATCCGCTGCCGTCAATGTTATTGACCAATACGCTGTTGGCCAAATTGATGCCCGTGGTGCTGCTGCCGCTATAACTCACGCCTGCGTTGAACGCAGCACTATTGTGCGCAATCGTGGAATTCTTCAGACGGTACCAACTGAATATCGAGAGTAGACCACCGCCCGACCCATCGGCGTCGGTTACCGAATTGCCACTGACGGTGATGTTGTCCAGGACCGCCTCGACGCCGTTACCGTTGGACAAGAGAATCCCGCCGGCAAAACTTGCAGCACGATTGCCAAGGATCGCCACGCGGCGCAGCGTCAGCACGCCCGGACCCGCGGAGTAAACGCCACCACCGGCATCGGCCGAGCCGCCCCGCAAGACACTGCGGTTGATGGTCAGTGTTGCCGGCCCGCTTTTTCGCACTACGCCGCCCCAGCCATTGCTTGACGTTCCGGCCACCACGCTGCCACCGACCAGGGTGACGTCGTTGATCGTGAGCTGTCCTTGCGCGCCGATCACATCGAACAGTCGATCGAGCGCGGGCCCGACAATTACCGTCTCGGTGGTATTCACGCCCTGCACGATGATCGGACTGGTTACGTCCAGGTCGCCCGTGGCGTTGCCATCTTCGTCACTGCCCACCACGTTGGTCAAGGTATAGGGGCGCGGCAACTCCAGCAGCAACGTGTCGGTGCCAGACGCCGAACCGGCATTGCATCCGCCAACACTGACATTGGTATTGGCCGCATGTATGGCGTCACGAAGTGTGCATCCGCCCGATACGAAACCTGACGGGTAGACGTGGATGGTTGCGGCAGAAGCCGGCACCGACACCACCGCGCCAGCCAATAGCAAAATCCAACCCACCAAACCGGACTTAGCAAGGGTCATACCGAATCCTTATGATGATGCATTGATGCGTCTGTTGTGTAGGAATGCCAGGGAGTGCACATATCGAACACTTTCCACCGAATGTAGTGGGACTGGCTCCACAGATACTCGGCTTCGCGTGCGTGCACGGGCCAAAACCGGCGGCTGGGGAGGGCCGCGCACCGAAAAATCACAAACCAGACGTTGCTCGTGTCCCCAAGAAGATTGCATAGAGCGTGGCTTGCCGCGCTGCCGTTGATCTCGATGTTGCTCCTGTAGAGCGTGGCTTGCCGCGCTGATTTTGATTCTTTTGGCAAAGGGCAAGAGCAGCGCGGCAAGCCA
>JAYSZM010000107.1:0-7631 GCA_043738015.1 Lysobacterales bacterium | reverse complement strand
TGCGAGATCGATGGGCGTGCCCGCTGCATTGCCCACAACCGCAATATTCTGCAGCGTGCTCGCGCCGAGGAGGCCAAGCAACGTCGCCACGGCCTGCTGCGCGACGAGGCCGAACTCGCTGCCTGGTGGGAGCCGCGGCTGCCGAGCGATATCTGCACCGCCGCCGGGCTGGACGCCTATAGTCGACGCGCCAGCGCCGAGCAACTCAAGGTGCTCGAATGGCAGCTCGAGGATGTTCTGCAGTCCGGCAGCAGCGAGGCGGATCGCTTCCCGACGCATCTGGTGCTCGGACGCGAGCGCTTCCGGCTCAGCTATGCGTTCGATCCCGTCAGTGCCGACGATGGGGTCACCTTGCATCTGCCGCTCGCCTGGCTCAATGCGCTGACGCCCGAGCGGATTGGCTGGCTGGTGCCGGGCCTGCTCGAGGCCAAACTCGCCGAACTCATTCGCGCTCTGCCCAAAGCGCTGCGTCGTAATTTCGTGCCGGCGCCGGATTTCGCGCGGGCATTCGTCGAGACCACGCCAGCGCGCGAACAGGATCTCACCACAGCGCTCGGAAGTTATCTCAAGCGCGTTACCGGCGTCGAAGTGCCGGCCGCAGACTGGCAGGCTGCGCTGTCCTTGTTGCCGGCGCATCTGCATATGCGCATTTGCCTGATCGATGAGCATGGCCGGGTGATCGCTGAGGAACGCGATCTGCTGGCGCTGCGACAGCATCATGGCGAGCGCGCCCGCCGTGCCTTTGCCGAACAGGCCGCGAGTACGCTGGCACAGGAAGATCTCCGCGACTTTCCCGGCGACCCACTGCCAGAGGCAATCAATGCGGCCTCCGGATTGCGTGCCTACCCGGCCCTGGTTGATCGCGTGCATCGCGTCGATCTGGTCGTGTTCGAGCAGGAATCCGAAGCGCTGATCGAACATCAGGAAGGCGTGCGCAGACTGCTGCGCTTTGCCTTGGCCGACAAACTCAAGCAAGTGCGCAAGCAGCTGCCCTTGGGTGCCAAGCTTGCCCTGGCGTATACCTCGATGGCCTCCCCAGAACAGTTACGCGACGACATCGTCCAGGGCGCACTCGATGATCTGATCGAGCAGACCGATACCAGTCTGCGTACGCTCGAGCTGTTTCAGCGTGCCTTCGCCGAGATCGCGCGACAGTTGCCTCTGCGTTCAGTGCAACGTCTGGAATTGATCGAGTCGGTGCTCGCCGCTTATGCCGAGCTGCTGCCGCAGATCAGATCCGGTCTGATGGGTTTTGCCAGCGCCAATCTTGAGGATCTGCGCGAACAACTTGATCGCCTGGTGCATCCGGGATTTGCCCGCGAATTCCCGCTTGCGCGCTTGGGCGAGATTCCTCGCTATCTGCGTGCGATGAGTCTGCGTGCGCAACGCCTGCAGAATGATCCACGCAAGGATCAGGCGCGCATGCTGGTGGTGCGCGACTTCGAGCGCCAGCTGGATCGGCTTGTCGCGCCCACTCCTGGCAAACTCAGCACCGAAGTGGAAGCCATCCGCTGGGCCATCGAGGAACTGCGCGTCCAACTGTTCGCCCAGGAACTCGGCACCCGCGAATCGGTCTCCGAGAAGCGCCTGCAGCGAATGATCGAGTCGCTCGCGCGCGGCTGACCCGATGCGTTCGGGTTCAGCTGCGGCGCCAGAACATGGCAACGCGCATCAACTTGCGTACCTGGAGCAGCAGCCGATACAGGCGTGAGCCGCGGATCAGACCGAACTGTCGTTGGAGATTTTCCAGTTGACTTTGCGAATGTTGCACATCGCGATACAGGCGCTGCAGATGCGCATCGCGTCGGCGCAGGATGCCCTTGAGTTCCTCGACATCGTGCTCGTTCAGTTGCAGGCCAGGCGCGAAGCGTGCCGGTAGCGGGCGTTCGACATAAATGGTCGAGTGGGTATCGGCGAGTTCTTCGGGCTCGCGTTCGCGGGTATAAAAATACAGCGCAATCGATCGCCGCGAAATCTGCTTGCGCTCCTCGGGCAGGCTGATCCGCGAAAAACCGTGCCAGCTCCACTCGGTGGTTTCGAAGATCACCGCGCGGTTGAACAGCGGCGTAACCACGGTGATGCGGTCGGCATCCGAGTGCGGATCGCTATGCAGTTCGAGTCCACCACCCCAGGCATCGTCCCATTCGTGATTGAGATAGATGATCAGGTTGAGCCGACGATGGCTGTGAGTAACCGGGTGGCGATTGAAGTCGACATGGACATCCAGATCCTGGCCGTCGCGGTTCTCATGCGTGCCGCCACCGAAGTAATGCGGGTCGTAGAGCAGATCAGGAATGCCGGTGATCTGCGTCAGCAGGCCTAGAAATTCCGGCGTCTGTATCAGTGAATCGAGCTCGGCATAGGTTGGACCGAGGGCGCGAATTTTCTCGACAACCGCCTTGTTGCCGACTTCGCCAGCCTCGTTGAGGGCATAGCGCACATCGAAGCGGGGAAAGCTCGCCAGCAATTGCTCGGCCGCAGCCGGTTGGAAAAAGCCGTCCATCACCACGTGCCGGAACGGCTCGCGGCGCTGGAAGGCATGTGCATACTCGGCCAATCGGGCCCGCGTGCTGGCAGAGATCAAGTGGAGTCCGAATTCATCAGGGTCGCCCCGTATAATGGACCACAGATCCCCTTCGAGTCGAGCCGTCCATGCTGAATCCCGCCGTCCGCCAGTCATTGCGGCAATTTGCTGAGGAATTCCGCGATGCGGCGCCGTTCCGTCACGTCATCATCGACGATTTTCTCGATCCTGAGGTCGCCGAGGGAATGCTGCGGTCGTTTCCAGGATTCGATGCCAAGTACGCACTGAATGAGATGGGCCAGGTGGGCGGCAAGGCCGTGCGTGAGGCGGTCTGTGATCTTCCCGAACCCTATCCGCAACTGGACCGGTGGATCCAGTCGCGCGATTTCCTCGACGCAGTGGAGGAACTGACTGGGATTCCGGACCTGCTTTACGATCCACACTATTTCGGCGGCGGTACCCATGAGAATGTGGACGGGCAAAGCCTCGATATGCATATTGATTTCAACTACCACCCGGGTGATCGCAGTCACCGCCGGCTGAACCTGATCGTTTATCTGAACCCGGAATGGGAGGCGAGTTGGGGCGGTTGCATCGAGTTTGCCGAGGACCCCTGGGATCCGGGAAACCGGAACCGCAAACAGGTACTGCCGCTGTCCAATCGTTGCGTTTTATTCGAGACCACAGAGCGTTCCTGGCACGGATTCAAGCGCATCCATCTGCCCGACGAAAGAAAGGGCCTGTCGCGCCGATCGTTCGCAATTTATCTTTACACACGGGAGCGGGCCGCTATCGAGACTGCGCCCGCGCACGCGACGGTCTATGTGCCCGATGCGCGGCCTCAGCATCTGCTGCCGGGCCACGTGTTGACCCAGATCGATCTCGATCATATTGACCAATGTCTCGGTTCTGCCAACGGGCAGTTGAAGTTCCTGTACGAGCGCGAGAAGGATTTTTCCGCGCAGATTGCGGGTCTGCAGCACGTGTTGGCCGATGCCCGTGCGGCCGCCAGGATCGATGTCCTTGGTTATGCCCGACAAATCGGCGCGCCGCGAGGCGTATGGCCAGATGGTTGGGCATCTCGCGTCAGTGCCGTAACGCTTAGGATGGAACGCGCATGTCGATCGGCTGTGCTCAGGGTCTGGGTGCCTGAAACGCTCGCGGAGGGTTTCGAGCTGGCCATTTCGATCGATGCGGTGGCGCAGATGCACCGCCTGCGTGCCGGTCGCGTGTGCGAAGTGAAACTCCCGTTGCGTGCGGGGCCTGGCGGTGAAGTCAGCCTGCAATTTGCCGCCAATATGGACTGGATACCGAGCAGCGACGGTGTTTCCGGCGACACGCGCGCCCTGGCGTTCCGCCTTCTGGACCTGACCCTGAGTCATGATTGACGCTCGGTGAAACACGCTCCTCCAGCACAGATTGAATTGGCCGATTGGCTGGCCACACGCCGTCCGGTAGCCGAGCTGCTTGGCGCCGGCATCAGCGTGGATGAGACGCTGGATCCCAGTCTGGTGCCGACACTGGATCTGCTCGAGCATCTGCGCGTCGACAGCGACACCCTGGCCGCGACCGCGGCCTATAGCCTGCAGATCGCGGCGGACAAGCTGCCGGCCAGTTTGCATACCCTGGTCGATGGGCAGCGCGAGGCCGAGCGGGTCTGGCGGCTGTTTTCCGAGAAGGGTCAGACCGTTGCGCCGGAAGGGCTGCGCCGCCTGCTGCTGGCGATCATCCGCGATCTGCGGGTGATCTTCATCCTGCTCGCGCGTCAACTGGTACGGCTGCGTGCTGCCGCTGATTTGCCACCGAACGAGCAAATCGCCCTTGCCCAGCTGACCGCTGACATCCATGCGCCACTGGCCAACCGGCTCGGTATCTGGCAGCTGAAATGGGAGCTCGAAGACCTGTCATTCCGCTATCTCAATGCCGATGCCTACAAGCGCATCGCGCGCGCACTGGACGAACGCCGTGGTGATCGCGAAGCCTTCATCGAGCGGGTCAAGCGCGAGCTGACCAGCAGTCTGCGCGCCGAAAACATTGGGGTCGAAATTGAAGGTCGACCCAAACACATCTATTCGATCTGGCGCAAGATGACCCGCAAGCACGTTGATCTCGACGGGCTCTACGACATTCGCGCGGTACGGCTGATGGTGGCTGACGTCGGCAGTTGCTACGCCGCGCTCGGCATTGTGCATGCACTGTGGCCGCCGGTTCCGGGCGAGTTCGATGATTACATTGCGCGCCCCAAGGGAAACAATTATCGATCCCTGCACACGGCTGTGGTCGGTCCGGAGGGAAAGACACTGGAGATCCAGATCCGTACGCCGGAAATGCACGAACACGCTGAGCTCGGCGTCGCCGCGCACTGGCGCTACAAGGAGGGTGGCGGCGGCGATGCCGCGTTCGAACGCAAGATCGCCGGCCTGCGCAACCTGCTCGAGGCCAAGGCCGATACCGAATCGGACGCCGCCCTGCTCGCCGGTCTGCAGACCGAAGTGGTCGAGGATCGCGTCTACCTGCTGACGCCGCAGGGAAAAGTGGTCGATCTTCCCAAGGGCGCGACCGTGCTGGATTTTGCCTATCACGTGCACACCGAGGTCGGTCATCGCTGCCGCGGCGCCAAGTTGAACGGACGCCTGGTACCGCTCGATCATCAGCCGGTCAGTGGCGAGACCATCGAGATCGTCACCGGCAAGGTCTCCGAGCCCAGACGCGACTGGTTGATGGGGTCGCGGCAGTTTCTGATCACGCCGCGTGCCAAGGAGAAGGTGCGCGCCTGGTTTCGCAAACTCGACCACGACCGCAATGTCAGCGCGGGCAAGGAAGTACTCGACAAGGAATTGCGTCGGGTTGCGTTGCACGAGGCCGATCTGGTCCAGGTGCCGGCGCGCTTCAATCTGAAAACGGTTGATGACCTGCTGGTCGCAGTGGGTATTGGCGAAGTCACCGCGGGTCAGGTCGCCCGCGCCCTGCACGAAATCGCGCAGCCAAAAACCGAACGCCCCGAGTACAGCACCGATCCGCCGCGCGCCAAGCCACGTGACAAGGATGCGATCGTCATCGAGGGTGTCGGCAATCTGCTGACAGTGATCGCGCGCTGCTGTCAGCCGGTGCCGGGTGATGCCATCGTCGGCTATCTGACCAAGGGCCGCGGCGTCAGCATTCATCGCAACACCTGCAAGAGTCTGCATAATCTGATGCTGCGCGATCCGGAGCGGGTGATCCAGGTCGAATGGGGCGGTCGCGGTGGTCAGGCCTACGAAGTGGACATCATGGTCCGCGGCTATGACCGCAAGGGCTTGCTCAAGGATGTCTCCAGCGCGATCGCGGCCGCCGACGCCCATGTGCTGGCGGCGAGCACGCGGCTGGACCGTGACCATGGACTGGCCGAGATGAGTTTTGCGGTCCGGGTCAGTGATTTCGGTCAGCTGACCGGACTGCTCAACCGGGTTGCAGCGCTGCCCAATGTGATCGAGGCGCGCCGGCAGATGGGCAAACACTAGCCCCAAGCCTTCAAGAGCCTGCATCAAACGCCCCGGCTGGTCGTGCCATGGGCGGCCATTCCTTGCCCATCGGCGTGGGAAACCCCTGTCGCCGTGCTGGCCGCCGCGCCACCATGCGCCGGCATACCGCGGCGTAGAGCGCCTATGGCCGGTGCGCCGTGATAATCTGCTGCCGCCCCGCATCAGACGGGGATTCGACAGGTATGTCCGTTCCGTGATCGAAATACCGGGGTACAAAGTTCTCAGGCAGCTGGGCCGGGGCGGCATGGCCACGGTGTATCTGGCTCTTCAGGAATCGGTCGACCGCGAGGTCGCGCTGAAGGTGATGTCGCCTGCGCTGATGGTGGACCCCAATTTCGGCGAACGCTTTCTGCGTGAGGCTCGGATTGCCGCCAAGTTGCATCACCGCCATGTCGTTGGCGTCCATGACGTCGGCAAGCACAACGATGTCCACTACATCGCGATGGAGTATCTGCCGGGCGGCTCGTTTCACATCGACGATGGCAAGCCGCGTGAACCCACCATCGTGCTGCGCGTGGTCCGCGAGATCGCGACCGCATTGGCTTACGCCCACAGCAAGGGCTTCGTTCATCGCGATGTGAAGCCGGACAATATCCTGCTGCATGATGATGGCTCCAGTGCGCTGACCGACTTCGGTATCGCCCGCGCCAATGATTCGGCCACCCGGATGACGCGCACTGGCGCGGTGATCGGTACGCCGCATTACATGAGCCCCGAGCAGGCGCGTGGTCGGCCGCTTGATGGCCGCGCCGATCTGTATTCACTCGGTGTGGTGATGTTCGAGTTGCTCACCGGGCGAACACCGTTCATCGCCGATGATCCGCTGGCGGTCGGCATCATGCACATCACCGAGCCGGTTCCGCGCATGCCGCATCCGCTCGAAGCACTGCAGCCGATCGTCGACCGGATGATGGCGAAAACGCCAGAAGACCGTTTCCAGACCGGTGATGAGGTCTCCGGGGCTATCCGCGATGTCGAACTCGATATCGCCGAGGGCAATCTGCCCGGACTCAAAGCCCCGGACGACGACTACAGCCGACGCGTTTTTTCCGAGGCCTCTCGCACGCAACGCATGCCCTCGACGCGCACCCCTGTCGAGCCGTTCAAGCAGCGCATGGAGCCGCAACTCGGTCGTGTCGACGACGTGTCGCAGATGGATCGGCGACCGGCTGCGCCCGGTGCTGCCGCACGTGCTGCCGCCATCTCGGCGAAGGGCCCGCGGCGCTGGCCTTTGGCGTTGGCGATCGTGCTCGGGATTGCCGGTGCCGGCCTCTGGCTGAGCCAGGACAAGCTGCGCCAAATGCTGCCCAACTCCGACGTGTCCGCCGCGCTGGGCCGGGCGCAGGCCGCAGTCAATGCGGGGCGGCTGTTCGAGGGCGACGACAACGCGCGCAATCTGTATGAGGCGATTCTGCGCCTCGATCCCGATCATCAGCAAGCACGGGATGGATTGCAGCAAGTCGGCGAGTCGATCCTGGAGCAGGCGAGGTTGGCCCTGGGTCGGCGGGATTTCCCCGAGGCGCATCGGCTCGGCGAGACCGCCCGCGAAATCCTCCGCGGCGGGACTGCGCTCGAGGATTTCGAGA
>JAYSZM010000106.1:0-7643 GCA_043738015.1 Lysobacterales bacterium | reverse complement strand
CGGGATTGGCGGATGGAATCTCGGACGTCGTGGGACCGACAGAGTTTCCAATCAGGTCAGCGTTGTCCGGATTGCCCTGCTCAACGGCAGCGCGCTGTCGCGCCCGCATGCCATCCAACACCCAGCGAGGACCGTAGACCGTGAAGAACCTGTTTATCCCGACCATATTCGGCATTGCCGCGATTCTGGCCGGCTGCAATGAAACGGCGAGCGAAGCGGCGCAAGACGTCGTCGCGGCGCGCCAGGGCACCGTAGAAGAATCTGGCCAGGCGCGTGCTGAGGACAGTGTGGTCCGCGAGCAAGGCGATGCGATGTACAGCAGAGCCCAAGCGCCCCACGTCAACGCGGATCAAGCGGCAACGCACAAACCTAAGCAGGCCGAGTCCGAGGCCATGATCGCGGCTGCCATGATCGACTACCAATTCGCGGCGAACGCGGCAGACGGGCGTTATGGCATCGACGAAGAGAAATGCGATCCGTTGGAAGGCGTTGACAAGAGAGTCTGCATCGGTGTCGCCGATTATGCCTATTCGGCGGCCAAGGCGGATGCCGAAGCGAGGCGCGATGCCATCTTCGTCGAGGCCGCAACCCTGAAGTAGGCGGATCGGCGCAGCGCAAGTTAGCGGGCCAATTCGCTGGCAAGTGAGTGGGGAACGGTCGCCGCAGTGCGATGCGATCACCGATGGATCGCGTTTGAACAGATCGACGCAGGCGATACGGGCACGTCACCCGCGCGCTGCGGCCGCGTTTCGCAACGATCAGCAACTGCTGGCCAGCCACCGTACCGGGGCCGGCGCTGGCCGACGCATTGGGTGGGCGCCGGCCTCGTCTCAGCGATTGGCATTCCACTTCCAATCGAGAATTTCTGGCATGTCTTCGCCATGCTCGGCGATGTAGCGTTTGTGCCGGCTTCGCCCGTCTTGCATCAACTGCACAATCCTTGCCGCGTCGGGCCCGGCATCAGCAACCCGCGCGATCACGTCGGTGACCAGCTGGAACCGGTCCATGTCATTCATTACGACCATGTCGAACGGCGTCGTCGTGGTGCCCTCTTCTTTGTAGCCGCGGACATGCAGATTGCCGTGGTTGCGGCGCCGGTAGGTGAGTCGGTGAATCAGCCCGGGATAGCCGTGATACGCGAATATGATCGGCTTGTCGGTAGTGAACAGCGCATCGAACGCGGCGTCACTCAGCCCATGCGGATGCTCGGCCTCGGGCTGCAATTTCATCAAATCGACCACGTTGACGACGCGTAGCTTGAGCATGGGCAGGTGCTCGCGCAGCAGTGCGACCGCAGCGAGGACTTCCAGGGTCGGCACATCGCCGGCACAGGCGAGCACGACATCCGGGGATTGGCCATGATCGCTGCTGGCCCAGTGCCAGATGCCGATACCCGCTGCGCAATGAGCCAGCGCCGCGTCCATGTCCAGCCACTGCGGGGAAGGCTGCTTGCCGGCAACAATGACATTGACGTAGTTGCGGCTGCGCAGACAATGATCGGTGACCGAAAGCAAGGTGTTGGCGTCCGGCGGAAGGTAGATCCGGATGACCTCGGCTCTCTTGTTGACCACGTGATCGATAAAACCCGGGTCCTGATGGCTGAGGCCATTGTGGTCCTGCCGCCAGACGTGCGACGTCAGCAGGTAATTCAATGAGGCGATCGGGCGCCGCCAGGGGATCTGGTTGCTCACCTTCAGCCACTTGGCATGCTGATTGAACATCGAATCGATGATGTGGATAAAGGCTTCGTAGCAGGAAAAGAAACCGTGCCTGCCGGTGAGCAGATAACCTTCCAGCCAACCTTCGCACTGATGCTCGCTGAGCATTTCCATCACCCGTCCATCGGCGGCGACGTGGTCGTCGCCCGGCAGAATCTCTGCCGTAGAACACCGATTGGTCACCTCGAACACCGCGCCCCAGCGATTGGACGTGGTTTCGTCCGGGCTGAACACGCGAAAGTTTTCCGGATTCATCTGGACCACGTCGCGAACGAACCGGCCTTGCACACGTGTGGCCTCGCCGACCACGCCGCCGGGAACCGGCACTGCTACTGCATGCGCGCGCACATCGGGTAGTTGCAAATCTTCAAGCAGCTGGCCACCGTTGGCGTGCGGATTGGCGCTCATTCGGCGCGCGCCCTTGGGCGCGAGTTCGGCCAGTTCGGCCACCAGTCGACCCGCGGAATCAAACAATTCCTGCGGCCGATAGCTCTGCAGCCAATCCTCCAGTGTCCGGATGTGATCCGGCTGGTCCATCTCGCCCATGGGCACCTGGTGCGAACGGAAGGTTCCCTCGGTGCGCTTGCCATCCACCCAGGTCGGTCCGGACCAACCCTTGGGCGAGCGCAGGATGATCATTGGCCACAACGGGCGTTGCTTGAACCCCTGCGTGCGGGCATCCCACTGGATTCGTCTGATCTCGGCGAAGACGCTATCGAGCGTGCTGGCCATGAGCTCATGCATGTCCATGGGTTCATCACCCTCGACGAAGTAGGGTGAATAGCCGTAGCCGCGGAACAGCGATTCGAGTTCGTCGCGCGGAATGCGCGCAAGCACGGTCGGCCCGGCAATCTTGTAGCCATTCAGATGCAGGATCGGTAACACCGCGCCATCGCAGACCGGATTGAGGAACTTGTTGGAATGCCAACTCGTTGCCAGTGGTCCGGTCTCGGCCTCGCCATCGCCTACGACGCAGGCGACAATCAGATCAGGATTGTCGAAGGCGGCGCCGAAGGCATGCGACAACGAATAACCCAATTCGCCGCCCTCGTGAATCGAGCCAGGTGTCTCCGCTGCGACGTGGCTGGGGATCCCGCTGGGGAATGAGAACTGCTTGAACAGTCGCTGCATGCCGTCGCTGTCCTGCGAGATCTGCGGATAGACCTCGCTGTAGGTGCCCTCGAGGTAGGCATTGGCGACCAGGCCCGGACCCCCGTGACCAGGACCGGTGATGTAGATGACGTTGAGCTCGTGGTCCTTGATCATGCGATTCAGATGCACGTAGATAAAATTCAGCCCGGGCGTCGTGCCCCAATGGCCGAGCAGGCGCGGCTTGATGTCGCTGCGCTGCAGCGGTCGGCGCAGCAGCGGATTTTCGTAGAGGTAGATTTGACCGGCCGAAAGATAGTTGGCTGCGCGCCAGTAGGCGTCGATGCGCAGCAGGGTTTGCGGGTCCAGGCTCGTCGTGTTCATGGCAGTATCAGGCCTCAAGTGGGTGGAACCGCGGCTTCGCGCGCGACCCGCGCCTCCGCCTGGACGGCGCACAGGCAGGCGCCGAATATGAAGATGCACCCTGCGAGATAAATCCACAGCAGGAGCGCGATGATGCCGCCGAAGGCGCCGTAGACGGCGTTCAAGGAGGCGAAGTAGGTGAGGTAGAGCACAAACAGGTTTTCCGATGCCTTGAGCAATGCGGTGGCAGCGAATGCGCCAATCAGCACCTCGGACAGCCGCGTGCGTCGGCGCGGCGCCAGCCGATAGAACAGGGTCAGGCCCACGAAGGCCACCAGCATCGGCAGCGAAAAGCTCCATAGACTGTGCACCCAGGATTGAAATCCTCGGGTGGGAAAGAAGGTTTCTCTGGTCAGCTGGGTAAGCATGGGCGCGGCAATGCTGATCAGCACCGACGCGGCCATCAGCCCGAGGAACAGCAGGCTGGTCATTGGCAGACGCCACCAGCTGTAAGCGTCCACGCCCCAGGCCCGATTCGTGGCACGAATCAGGGTCGAGAAGAAGCGCATGGCCGACCAGGCGAGCATCAGCATGGCGATCAGTCCGGCCGAGCCGCGCGCGCTGATCACCCCGGAGACGGTGCTGAAGATGAAGCTGCGCTGTTCGCCCTCGAGTGGAATATGACTGCCGATGAAGTCGATGATGGCGGCCGCGGCATGCTCCCGCTCGACAAAGAGGGATGCGATGGACACGAACAGAACGATCAGTGGAAACAGCGAAAAGAACGCATAGTGGGCAAACGCGCCTGCCCACTCGGCGCCATCGATGTGCATGAATCGCTGCACTGCCGCGACCAGGGTCGTCCAGATCCGCTCCGAAATCAGCCGGGGGTTGGAGGCAGTGCTCATCGCGGCACGATCACTTCGCGTCTGGCCCGGCGCCGATTGCGAATGAACTTGAGCGCCTCCAGTGCCAGCAGTGGAATGGTGCCCAGGCCGAGCAGAATCAAGCTGTCGCCGAAGGGTAGCAAGCTCGTCTTCAGCAGCCCGCTGAGCATCTCGCTGTGCTGACTCCAGACCTGCAGGGAAAAGGTCACCAGCACGACCAGTACCAGGTTGATATTGCTGAAAATCGGGATGCGCCAAACCGGTCGGGTGTCACTGCGGGCCCCAAAGGAACGCAGCAGCTCGGCAAACACCAGGACAGCGAAGGCCTGCGTGCGCGCCATCTCCACCGAGCCATGCTGCAAGGCGTAAAGGTACACCGCGAACGCGACTCCGGCGGTAATCATTCCGGTGAACAGCATCATGAGCAGGAAGTTGCGATCGGCGATTCGCTCAGCCCGATGGCGTGGCCGTCGTTTCATCACATCCGGATCGATCGGGTCGGTGGCCAGGCACAGGGCCGGCAGGCCATCGGTCACCAGATTGATCCAGAGCAAATGGATGGGCAGCAGGGGCATCGGTAGACCGATCAGCACACAGATCATCATCAGCGCGAGTTCTGCGGTATTGCCGGCCAATAGATACTGCAGGGTCTTGCGAATATTGTCGTAGATGCCGCGGCCCTGTTCAACTGCGGCAACGATGGTCGAGAAGTTGTCATCGGTAATGATCATCTGCGCCGCCTGCTTGGCGACCTCAGTACCGGTTCGACCCATCGCAATGCCAATATCGGCACCCTTGATCGCGGGCGCATCGTTCACGCCATCGCCGGTCATCGCGACCACAGCATCATTGGCCTTCCAGGCACGAACGATGCGCAGCTTGTGCGCAGGCGAGACCCGCGCGTAGACCGGAATATCGACAGCCCGGCGTTGCAGGTCGGCGTCGGACAGGGCGTCCAGCTCCCTGCCGGACAGGGCTACCTCATCCGCTGTCGCGATGCCCAATTCGCGCGCGATCGCGATCGCCGTCTCGGCGTGGTCGCCGGTGATCATCACCACTTTGATGCCGGCATCGCGGCAACCGGTCAATGCCGCCCGAGCCTCGGCGCGCGGTGGGTCGTGCATGCCGCTCAATCCGACGAAAATCAGGTCGCGTTCCACTGACTCCGCGTCGAGATCCTGGTCGCTGTCGGAATCGAGCTCACGCTTCGCCGAAGCCAGTACGCGCAGCGCCTGCTGGGCCAGTAGCGAGGTCTGCTTGAGAATGTCGTCGCGGTCGGCGTCGCTCAGTGCGCGCGCGCCCTTCTCGGTGTAGATCTGTGTGCAGCGCGCCAGCAGCTCGCCGGGTGCGCCATTGACGTAGGCGCGGCAACCGCCAGTAGGGGTTCGACGAATGACCGAGCTGAGTTTGCGGTCGGAATCGAACGGGTTCTCATGCTGTCTGGGTAGTTGCCGATCGACGTGCTCACGATCGATGCCGAGTTTGCCGGCCGCCGCCAGAAAGGCGGCTTCAGTGGGATCCCCGATCGCTTTCCAGTCGTCATCCTCGTGTACGAGCTGTGCGTTGTTGCAGGCGACCAGTACCGTCGCGAGCTCGATCAGCGATGCGGTTTGTTCCGTGCTTACTGCTTTGCCGTCGCGCAGTACTTCACCCTCCGGTGCATAGCCCTCGCCGGACAGGGTATAGCCCACTCCGGAAACATGCAGCGCGCGCACCGTCATTTCGCCAACCGTGAGGGTGCCGGTTTTGTCTGTGCAAATCACACTGGTCGAGCCCAGGGTTTCGACGGCCGACAACTTGCGCACCAGAGCGCGACGCCTGGCCATGCGCAGCACACCCACCGAGAGCGCTACCGTCACGACGGCGGGCAGGCCCTCCGGTATGGCCGCCACCGCCAGGCTGACCGATGTCATCACCAACTCATACCACGGCGTCTGACGCAATGCGCCCAAGCCAAACAGCATTGCCACGATGCCCAGTGCTGCCCATACCAGCACTCGGCCAAATGCCTCGAGGCGGCGCTCCAACGGTGTCGCCTCATCGCCTGCGGCGTCGTCAATCAAGCCGGCAATGCGGCCCAGCTCGGTGCGCATTGCCGTTGCCACCACCACGGCGGTGCCGGTACCTGCGGCAACGGTTGTGCCCAGGTACAGCATATTGTTGCGATTGCCGAGGGGTGCATCCACGGCGGTCAAAGGCGCGGTCTGCTTGTCCACCGCCGCGGACTCGCCGGTCAATGCCGACTCGACACACTTCAGCGCTGCACACTCAAGCAGCCGTGCATCCGCGGCGACCAGATCACCGGCTTCGAGGACCAGGATATCGCCGGGCACGATGCCGAGCGCCGGAATCGTGATCAGCGAGCCGGCGCGCCGCACCTTGGCCTGCGGCGTGCTCATCTTCTTGAGGGCGGCGATCGATTGCTCCGCGCTGTACTCCTGATAGAAGCCGATGCCGGCATTGAGCAGCACGATCGCCAGGATCGCGACGGCATCAACCACGTCGCCCACGACCGCGGAGATTACGCCAGCGGCGATCAGAATCCAGATCAGCAGGCTCTTGAACTGCGCCAGGAAAATGCGCCAACTGCTGATGCTCGGGGCCTGGTGCAGCTGGTTCTCGCCATGCGCTGCGCGTCGCCGTTGAACCTCGTCAGGCGAGAGCCCCTGAGCAGTCGTTGCCAGCGCCAGCAGCGTCTCCTCGGCGGAGCACAGAAACCAGGCCCGGTCGGCGTTGACCTTCTCCGGGCCCGAACTGGCCGGGTTGACGACGCGGCTCACTCATCCTCCGCAATCGCATTCGCGGTCGCGGTCGCGGTCGCGGTTGCGGTTGCGGTTGCGGTTGCTGCCGCTGCCTCTGCCGCGTTATTTCGGCCGGACCAGGTCTCCAGCAGGACCATGGTGATGGTCAGTACAACCGGGCCCAGGATCAGCCCGGCGGCGCCGAACAGCATCAGGCCACCGACCACGGAGATGAAGGCCAGTACGGTATGCAGCTTGAGGCGATTGCCAACAAGGATCGGGCGCAAAAGATTGTCGATCGTGCCGACCACCAGCATGCCCCATAGCGCGAGAATCAATGCCTTGCCCCAGCTGCCCTCGATGGCGAGAAACAGCGCCGCCGGAATCCACACGACAAAGGCGCCAATCACCGGCACGACCGCCAGCAAGGCCATCACCACGCCCCAGAGCAGGGGCGCCGGCAATCCCAGCCACCAGAACATCAGGCCGCCGAGCAAGCCCTGCACCGCGGATACCGCCAGCGTGCCGTAGACGGTCGCATGGATGGTGTCGCCCACCCGATCATGCAGCCGATCGGTCTCGGCATCGCTGAGTGGTGAAAGGTGGCGCAGGGCTTGCAACGCCCGCTGACGGTCACGCAGCAAGAAGAACAGCAGATAGAAGGTGATGCAGAAACCGATCACCTGATAGACCGAGCCTTTGACGATCGATCCGGCGACGGTGCTGATCCAGGTCGCCAGCTCCTTGGTGGTTCCTGGTACATCGAATTGCTCCTCGATGCTATCGAGCAGCGGCACCAGGCGCGGCTGTTTTTCCAATGCGCGTCGCCAGTCACCGGACTCCAC
>JAYSZM010000105.1:0-3617 GCA_043738015.1 Lysobacterales bacterium | reverse complement strand
CCCAGTAGACACTCCACAGCGAGAGATAGCCGACGGTGGCACCCCATAGGGCAGTGACCGGATCGATGTACAGCCCGTACACCGCAGCCAGCAAGCCGAGCCACAACAGCGGCAGGGTGAATTGATCGGGCAGCAGGGTCGTGCGGAAATCTATCGCCGCTGCCGAGATCAGGATCCAGGTAAAGGCCAGTGCGACGGCGGCCTGCATACCCAGGCCGAACTTCCAGACGACCAGACACGACGCGACACCAGTCATCGCCTCGATCAGCGGATACTGGATCGATATCGACGCCTTGCAGGCGCGGCAACGACCGCTCTGCACCAGCCATGACAGCAGCGGAACATTCTCGTACCAGGACAGTTTGTGTTTGCACTTGGGACAATGGGAGCCCTCGACCACGATACCCGGCGGCGCCGACTCGCCTTCCGGCTGAGGCAGATCGAGGATGTCGCGGGCGTCGCGCTTCCAACCGAACTCCAGCCGGGGAGGCAGACGCAGGATCACCACATTGAGAAAACTACCGATCAACAGGCCCAGCAGCAGGGCAATCCAGGGCGCGTATTCGATCAGTAGATCCATCGGATTCTCCATGGTGAAGAGATAAAGACAGAGCAGGAACTTACCGGAGCGCACTCAGCCTGCAAAGCGATCGGTGGTTTCGATCAGGGCGGATCGGATGCCGGGCTCGGCGACCGAGTGACCCGCATCGGGCACGATGATCAGCTCTGAACCTGGCAGCGCGCGCTGCAATTCCCAGGCATTGGTTGGCGGACATAGCAAATCGTAACGTCCGTGCACCATCACCAGCGGAATTCCCGCCAGGCGCCCGGCATGACGCAGCAACTGGTCGTCGTGATCAAAGAAGCCACCATTGACGAAGTAGTGACACTCGATGCGTGCGACCGCCTCGGCCACTTCGTCGGACCCGAAGCTGGCGACGAAGTTCTCATCAACGCGTAGAAAGGAAGTGCGTCCCTCCCAAACCGCCCAAGCGCGCGCGGCGCGCATACGTTGCGCGCGATCATCCGAAGTCAGCTGACGATGATAGGCACTGATCATGTCGGCGCGCTGATTGGGTGGAATGGGCGCGACGAAGTCCTGCCAGAACTCGGGCCAGATCATGCTGAGGCCTTGTTGATACATCCACTCCAACTCGAATCGGCGCAGCAGATAGACGCCGCGCAGCACCAGTTCGCTGACACAGTCAGGATGGCTCTGCGCATAGGCCAGCGCGAGTGTCGAACCCCAGGAGCCGCCGAACACCTGCCAGCGCGCAATCGCCAACTGCGTGCGCAGTCTTTCGATATCTGCCACCAGGTCCCAGGTGGTGTTCTCGCGCAACTCGGCGAATGGCGTCGAGCGCCCGGAACCGCGCTGATCGAACAGCACGATGCGGTAACGCGCGGGATCAAAGTATCGGCGATGGTCAGGTCCGCAGCCGGCACCGGGGCCGCCATGGAGGAAGACCACAGGCTTGCCAGCTGGGTTGCCGCATTGCTCGTAGTACAGGCTGTGCAGCTCAGAGACCGCAAGTCGGCCGCAATCGTAAGGCTCGATAGGCGGGTAAAGCGCGCGCATTTCGAGCTCCTTGCACCAGGCAGCGGAGTGGGCAGGGACTCTGCATCGATTGGTCGGGACGGCGAGATTTGAACTCGCGACCCCTTGCCCCCCAGGCAAGTGCGCTACCAGGCTGCGCTACGCCCCGACAGTCGACGAAGAACAAGCATTGTGAGGCTTTGCCGGCCAAGAAACAACCTTGATCGGCGGCGAGCCCCGCCGACGTGCCGAAAGCCTATGGTCCCGACCTACTCCGGGCTGCGCAATCCAAAGATGCTGCGGATGAAGGGCACGGTGACGCGGCGCCGTTGCGCCAGGCTTTCGATATCGAGCTGGTCGATAAGTTCGATCATTGCGCCAAGATTGCGCGGAAAGCGGCGGAACAGGAAATCGAGCACGTCCTCTTCCAGTTCGAAGCCGCGCAACTCGGCTCGATGCACGAGCACCTCGCGCGCCGAGGCCTCGCTCAGCGGGCGCAGAATCAGCTGGGCCAGGCTCGACAAGCGCGAGACCAGATCGGGCAATCCGAGGCCAAGTCGCGCCGGGGCCTGACGGGCGGCGAACAGGATTCGACCGCGATCCTCACGCACGCGATTGAACAGATCAAACAGTGCGACTTCGCGGGTCCGATGTCCGATCACGGCATCGACTTCATCGACGCAGATCAGTGATGCCGGCGATATCGACGAGATCATCAACTCGGCTTGTTCACCAAGCTGGGCCAGCGGCAAGTAGAAGGCACCGGGGGTTTCGGCGACCATGGCACTGAGCAGGTGGGTCTTGCCGCTGCCTTCGGGACCGGACAGAAACGCGCCTTCAAGCGCTCCACCATGGGCGACGCGGCTGAGCGTCTCGACGACGCCGGCATTGTCACCGGTGACGAAGGCCTGCAGCCGGCGTGGTGCCGGAAACCGTAGCAAGAGCGGAAGTTGGGGTGTGCTGGTGCTCACGCTGCGGGTGTTCCCGGGCGGCTGTGCACACTCACCACCACCGCGACGGCTTCGTCGGTGGACACTGCATCGGGAGGCGCCGCTGGCGGCTCGGGCTCAGTGGGATCCGCCGTGTACAGCGTGCTCTGCACATAGCGCTGATGCGCATGCCGCAACAGCACCATCACCACCGCAGCCACCGGCAGGGCCAGCAGCACACCAAAAAACCCGAACAGCTGACCACCTGCCATCACCGAAAAAATCACTGCAACCGGATGCAGTCCGATCTTGTCGCCGACCAGCCAGGGTGTCAGGAAAAAACTTTCGACGATCTGGCCGATCCCAAATACCGCAGCAACCAGGGCGACATTGATCCAGGGATCACCCGGGCTGACCAGGGCTGAAATCACGCCGGCGATAATGCCGACCGCCGGACCCAGATAGGGCACGAAACTGAGCAGGCCAGCAGTGAATCCGATCAATAATCCGAACTGCACGCCGGCCAGGGTCAGACCGATCGCATAGAGTGCGCCGGTCACCACCATCACCGACAACTGGCCACGCAGAAAGCTGCCAAGCACCTGATCGGACTCGCGCGCGAGTTGGCTGATTGTAGGCTCCAATGGCCGTGGCAACAGATTCTGCAGGCGCGCGACCAACACATCCCAGTCCCGCAGAAAATAAAATGTGATCACCGGCAACAGCAGCAAATTGGCGAGCAGACCCAGGACCGCCGCACTCGACTTGCCAACACCGACAAACACCTTCGGCAGTATCTTGCCAATGTCCTGCAGATGAGCGCGCGCAGTGTCCAGCAGGGAGCCTACGTCGAGACCACTGAGGTCCAGATCCAGCTTGGTCTTTGCCCAGGGCACCAGGCTGCCACTGAACCAGGTAGCGAGCTTCTGCAGTTGCTCGGGAAACCCCCCGGCCTGTCGGACGATTTCGGGGATCAACAGAGCAAGCGCCCCTGCGATCACCAGGCTCATGGCGGAGAACACGATCACGACCGAGGTCGTGCGCGAGAATTTCTTCTCGAGCCGGTCGACCACAGGGTCACCGAGGTAGGCCAACAGGGCGGCAAGCGCGAACGGGGTCAACACCGGCGCGAGCAGATAGAGCAGCCCGAG
>JAYSZM010000104.1:0-47770 GCA_043738015.1 Lysobacterales bacterium | reverse complement strand
AAAAGCCGGGCCGCCACGCGAACAAGGGTTTAAAAAAAGCCGGCGTCGGCCGGACAACGTCAGCGGGTCGACCTGCGCTCCGGAGACACTGCCGCGTTCGGATAGCGGGCGTCAGCGCATTCTCCAGTTGATCGACGTGCTCGTGTCGCCTGTACTCGGCGGCGCGAACTGCGTCTTCCATCACCAATGTCCGGTGGACAGGCGACTAGGCTTTGCCGCCAGCACCATAAGGGGAATCTGGATGTACAAGCGCGTATCGCCCGGCTGGCTGGCCTGGCTGCTGTGTTGGGTACTTGGGTCGGCCGCACCGCTGTCGGCGCAGACAATCTTTGCTGACGGTTTCGAGCTGACGGTCGCTGGGCCGTTCAATGATATCGAAGCGGCGCGGTTTCTCGATCAAGCCACCTTTGGTGCACGCCCGCAAGACATCGCGCGTTTGCGTCTGCTCGGCTACGAAGCTTGGCTGGATGAGCAGTTCAACGCGGCGATTTCGCTGCAAGTGCCGCATCTGGACTGGATCAGTGGATTGCCGCCCGGTCAGAGCGGCGTGTATCGATCACAGCGCGTCGAGGCCTGGTTGACGCACGCGGCCCAGCTTGCCGATCCGTCCAATCCGCTGCTCACCCACAACGATCAGTTGCGCCAGCGGGTGTCGTTCGCGCTGTCCGAGTTGATGGTCGCGTCCGACAGCAACGCCGCTCTGCTGTTTCAGCAGTGGGGGTTGGCCAGCTATCACGATCTGCTGGCGCAGCACGCCTTTGGCAACTATCGCGCGCTGCTTGAGGATGTGACCCGGCATCCCGCGATGGGTACCTTTCTCAACATGCTCGGCAACCGCAAGCCCGATCCGGTGCTGAACATACGTCCGGATGAAAACTACGCGCGCGAAGTGCTTCAGCTGTTCTCGATCGGACTGGATCAGCTCAATCCCGATGGCACACCGGTGCTGGTCAATGGCCAGCCCGTGCCGACCTACAACCAGGCGACCGTGCGTGGATTTGCCCATGTCTTCACTGGATGGAACTGGACCGGCTGCACTGCGCCGGATTACAACAATTGCGGACCGAGCAATCCCGACGATCCCGAATGGCGACAGTTGATGCAGGCGGTCGAGGCCTTTCACGACAACACCAGCAACAAGCAGCTATTGAGCTATCCGGGCGTGAGCCTGCCCGCTGGCGTGCTGGTCGCCGGCGGCAACGCGCAGCAGGAACTCAGCGCTGCCATGGACAACATTTTCCAGCACCCCAATGTCGGTCCCTTCGTCGCGCGCCATCTGATCCAGCGACTGGTCACCAGCAATCCGACGCCGGCCTATGTGCAACGGGTCGCAGCCGCGTTCAACAACAATGGCAGCGGCGTGCGCGGCGATCTGAAGGCCACGGTCAAGGCAGTTCTGCTCGATGTCGAGGCGCGCTTCGGTCATCAACTGAGCCCGAGCACGTTCGGCAAGCTGCGCGAGCCGATTTTCAAACTGGTGCAGGTCTGGCGTTTGACCACGCCGCGCTCGGTGAATGGCCGGATCAATCTGATCACCGCGCCGAGCGAGCAGCTCGGGCAATCGCCGCTGAGCGCGCCCTCGGTTTTCAATTTCTTCAAGCCCGACTACGCCCAGCCCGGCGAAATTCGTAACGCGGGACTGGTGTCTCCGGAGTTCCAGATCGCTACCGATACCCTGCTGGTTTCTGCACCGAATGACTGGGGTTGGCGCATCTTCTACTTCTATGTCGGCAGTCCTTACAGCTATGCCCAGGATCCT
Organism: Lysobacterales bacterium; assembly: GCA_043738015.1. Classification (GTDB taxonomy): domain Bacteria; phylum Pseudomonadota; class Gammaproteobacteria; order Xanthomonadales; family Ahniellaceae; genus 0-14-3-00-62-12. The sequence continues at coordinate 46,011 of JAYSZM010000104.1, read as the reverse complement.
GATCAGATGCTGATGGACTACGCCGAGTTGAGCGGACTCGCCGCCAACCCAAGTGCCTTGGTCGAACGGATCAATCTGGCACTGCTGTCCGGTGGCATGTCGAATTTCATGAAGCAGGTGCTGATCACAAGACTCAGCGCCTTGCCGATGAGCGATGGCGGACTCAAGCGCGTGCAGCATGCGCTGTTTCTGACCTTGATCTCTCCCGAATACAGCATCCAGAAATAGGCCAACGTCATGCACTTTGATCGTCGCGAATTCCTGCGTCGCTCCATCCGTACTGCACTCGGTGGCGTCGGCCTGTACACCGCACTGGGCAATCTGCAGCTGGTGTCTGCAGCAGCGCAACAAAATCTGCTCGGCGGACCGGGCGACTACAAGGCCCTGGTCTGCGTATTTCTGTTTGGCGGCAATGACAGCTTCAATACCGTTGTGCCGCACAGCGCACCGCACTACGGCGTCTACCAGTCCTCGCGGCCGGCCGTGGCACTCAGCCAGTCCGCGATCGCCGCACAATCGTTGAGCCCGCTCGCCTTCGCACCCGGGTTGCCCGGCGGGCCGGCGAGTGATGGGGCGAGCTATGGCCTGCACCCGGTGATGCCCGAGTTGCGCAGTCTGTTCAACACGCAGCGGGCCGCGATCATCGGCAATGTCGGCAGCCTGCTGGGGCCGGTGACCCAGGCGCAGTACCAGGCCGGAACCCATCCGGTGCCACCGCAGTTGTTTTCGCACGATGACCAGACCAACTTCTGGCAGACCTCGCGGCCCGATGATGTCAATGCCAATGGCTGGGGCGGGCGCATCGCCGACCTGCTGCATTCGGTGAACAGCAATCAGCAGTTGCCGATGACGATCTCGGTTTCCGGGCAGAATCTGTTTCAACGCGGCGCCATGGTCGACCAGTATGTGATGGGAGCCAGCGGTGTGCCGCCGATCGATTTTCTCGAGATCTACCAGAACGAACTCGGCGTCGATGCCTACAACGCCTTGATGGCGCAGGGCACGCAGGCGCATATGTTCGAGCGTGGCTATGCCGGTGGCATGCGCCGCGCTGTCGCAACCTACGAAATGGTCAATGCCGCGCTGGACGCCTCAACGCCGCTGACAACGATCTTTCCGAGCGGCAACCTCGGTCGGCAGTTGGCCATGGTCGCGCGGATGATCCAGGTGCGCGCCGCGCTGGGAATGCAGCGCCAGGTTTTCTATGTCGGCTTGGGCGGTTTTGACACGCACAACGACCAGATTGGCACCCAGGCGAACATCCTGACCGATCTGTCGCAGTCGCTGCAGGCCTTCTACAACGCCACCGTGGAGATGGGATTGTCCGACAAGGTGACCGCCTTCACAGCGTCTGATTTCGGACGCACGATCTCGACCAATTCCGATGGCACCGATCATGGCTGGGGTGGCCATCATTTCGTCGTCGGTGGCGCCGTGCGTGGACGTCGCTTCTATGGCGCGATGCCTTCTCTGGCACAGAATGGCAATCCCGATGATGCTGGCTATGGCCAGGTGATCCCGACGACGGGCGTCGACCAGTACGCGGCCACGCTGGCGAGTTGGTTCGGCGTTGATGCAGGCGGTATCGCCGACATCTTCCCCAGCCTGCCGCTCTACAACAGCGCGAACCTGGGCTTCATGAGCTGAGCCGGCGCGCCATCGCGTTGCACTTATACTATGTCATGTCCTGCACCGAAGACGCGCTCCGCGCCGATCCCGCAGGCGGCTGGTTCTGCCGCAGCGGTTGTGGGGCCTGCTGCATTGCGCCGTCGATCAGTTCGCCGATTCCTGGCATGCCCGCCGGCAAGCCGGCCGGTGTGCGCTGTGTGCAACTGAGCAGCGCGAATCTCTGCATGATCTTCGGTCAGCCCGAGCGACCTGAGGTCTGCCTGCGGCTGCGCCCGGAGCCGAGCATGTGTGGTCGCAGCCGGGAGGAGGCCATCAGCGCGATCACGGCGATGGAAGCGCAGACGCGACCGCGCTGAACCGACAGGGCGCATGCGGTGGCAGAATCCCTGCATGGACCTTGCCACTTATCGCGATCTTCGCCGTCAGGCGCGACGGCTCATGCTGACCACGGACGAGGCGGAGGACCTGGTTCAGGACACTTTGCTGGCGGCTCTGCAGGCAGGTCGCAGTGACGCGCCCTGGTTGGCCGGCACCTTACGCCGGCAGGCCGCGCTGCAGGTGCGAACTGCGGTGCGACGACGACGACGCGAGACCGACGCAGCACTATGCACCGAACTGGACCAGCGTGCTGCACCGGTAGTGCATGGCGCGCCGATGCTCGAACGTCTCAAGCGACTGACGCCGGCGGCGCGCCGCCTGGCCACTCTGGCGCTGCACGGATTGAACGCTGACGAGGTGCTCTGGATACTCGGCGTCAGTGAACCGGCATTCCGCCAGCGGTTGAGCAGTATCCGCAAGCAGTTGGCGGGGATGCCGGGGCTGGACCGCGATGCACTGGTCGCGGCAGCAGCGCGCGACGACAAAGAGGCTGGCTCCCTTCAGTTTGGCCTGATCCGTCGTGCATTGAAGGCCGCCCTGCAGGGCGCAGAAGGCCTCGGCACGCATGATGGCGATGGCCATCTGATTGTGCTGCGCCAGCGCTTGTGAATCGACGCTCACAAAATGACCCGGCACGGCAACGAGCTAGTGCCGGAGTCGTCATCGGACGATCGGCCCGTGATCCATCTTCCACAAATCAGGAGTTTTCCATGCTCAGAGACTGCACCGTCGGTTCCATCGTGTTCTTCGTCGCCGACCTCGATCGTGCCATCGCGTTCTATCGGGATACCCTGGGTTTGCCCGTCACTTCCGTCGAAGGCGACGACGGTCGCTATGCGCTGGCCGAGGTCGGCGGGATCGCGCTGGTGTTCATCACGCGATCGGTCAAGATCGGAGAATCTCCGGTGATCGTATTCAGTATTGCCGGCGGCATCGACGACTACGCTGACGCGCTGGTAACGCGCGGCGTCGAGATCGTGGTGCCGGTCAGCGAATGTCCGGATGGCGGTCTGTCTGTGGACTTCGTCGATCCCGACCGCAACATGCTCAGCATCTACCAGCCCAAGGCAGCGCCTCGGCGTAAATAGCTGATCACTACAGCCGGCCGGCGCGCTTGATCGCCAGATAGTGCTCGACCAGGGCAGCCGGCAGTTCGCTGCAGGTGACGTCGAGGACATCGGTGCCCTGCGCACGCAAGGCGAGGTGGGCACGTCGGCGCTGTTCGACGTACTGGGCCATCGCGGCGATCGCCACGGCATCCTTCAGGGTCTGCGGTTGGTCTTCGAGCAGATTGTCGAGTACCTGCTCGCGCAGGCTGGCGACGCAGACCAGATGGCGCTTTTGCAACTGGCGGACCGCGGCGACCAGATCCTCGATGTCCTCGTCGCGGACATTGGTGACCAGGAGAATGAGAGAACGCCGCGGTTGTCGTGCCGAGAGTTGCATCGCCGCATCCAGATAATCGGTGGCGATCGGCTCGGCTTTCAGGTCGAACACCGTCTTGAGCAAGCTGTCGATGGTGCCGAGTCCACGCGCCGGTGCCAGATAGCGGGTCTTGCCGCCGGCGGCGAGCAGACCGACCGCATCGCCCTGGCGCAGGGCCATATAGGCGACCATGAGCGCGGCATTGAGCACATGATCGAAATGGATCAGGCCAGCATCGTGCGCGAGCAGGCGACGCCCGGTATCCAGCAGCAGCAAAACCTGCTGATTGCGCTCGTCCTGGTAGTCACGCGAGATCAACTTGCGCGCGCGCTGACTGGCCTTCCAGTCGATCTGTCGCATCGAATCGCCGGTGCGGTACTCGCGCAATTGCTGGAACTCGGTGCCCTCGCCGCGTCGACGCTTGAGATGGGCGCCCATCACGCGCGAGGCCTGCTCGGCGCCAATCATCGCGAGCTTGGCCAGCGGTGCAAAATTCGGATAGACGCGCACTGGTTGCGCCGCGCCGGCCAGGCGTTGCTGCCACCACAGGCCGAGCGGTGAGCGCAGTCGCAATACACAGCGACCAAATTCGAACAGGCCGCGCTCGATCGGGGTGATCCGGTACGGCAGTTCGAGCACGCGCCCGACCGGAAGGACCAGTCGCCGTGGCAAACCCGTCACCGGCCAGTCGCCGGGATGCAGGTCCTGTACTTCCAGCGCCAGTGGATGACGATCCGCATTGCGCAGTCGTAAGGTGATCACGCGCTCGATCGTGACTGCCACTACCGGCGGCAGTTCGCGTTCGACTTCTGGTGTACTGCGGCCACGCAGCAGCAGCGCGTCCTGAAGCGCCGCCAACAGCAGGACCACGCCAGCAATCACGAACACCTGCAACGGAGCCCAGCCGATCACCACCAGGACCCCGATCAGGGCCCAGGCGATCAGTGCCGCCACCAGGGCAGCGGCTGGCCTCATCGACGCGGGGCTTCCACTTTCAACAGCAGGGCATCAAGCACATCATCGATCTTGCGGCCCTCGATCTGCATCTCTGGCGCCAGGGCGATGCGGTGACGCAGTGCCGGCTTGGCAATGGCGCGGATGTCATCGGGCGTCACGAAATCGCGGCCATCGAGTACGGCCTGACCGCGCGCGGCGCGGACCAGGGCGAGGCTGCCGCGTGGACCGGCGCCCATCGTGATGCCCGGCCAGTCGCGGGTGCTGCGGCTGATCCGCACCGCGTAGTCGAGCACCACGCTGTCGACGCGGACGAGCGCGGTGCCGAGTTGCATCGCGACAATGTCCTGCGGTTTGGCGACCGCGCGCACGCGCGACAGATCGAAATCGCTGGCGGTGCGGCCACTGCTGACCTCGGTGACCATGCGCACTTCGTCTTCGAGGCCGGGGTAATTCATCAGGATCTTCAGCATGAAGCGATCGAGTTGGGCCTCGGGCAGCGGATAGGTGCCCTCTTGCTCGATCGGATTCTGCGTGGCCACGGTCAGGAACGGCGGTGACAGCGCGAAGCTGCGCGATTCGATCGTGACCTGCTGTTCCTGCATTACTTCAAGCAGGGCGGCCTGGGTCTTGGCCGGCGCGCGATTGATCTCATCCGCGAGCAGCAGGTTGGTGAACACCGGTCCGCGACGGATCTTGAAGCTCTCGGTCTTCGGATCGTAGAAGGCATGTCCGCTGACATCGCTTGGCATCAGGTCGGGTGTGAACTGGACGCGGGCGAAGGCACATTCGAGGGCGGTCGCCAACGAGCGCACCAGCAAGGTTTTGCCGAGGCCGGGTACACCCTCGAGCAGGACGTGGCCGCTGGCCAGAAGCGCGATCAGCAGCTGATCGAGCACCTCGGCCTGGCCCACAAAGGCTTGGGCGATCTGGGTGCGAATCGCATCGACGCGCTCGGTGAGGGCGGCACCGATCATCGGCGATGGGGGCGTTGCGGATTCCTGGCTCATGTTTTGGCTCTCAGCTGCATCAGGGTTCTGGTAGTGGCGAGGAACTGATCTGGCCGCGCCAGATCAACGGGGTTGAGTGCTTGTCGAATGCTGGCTGCGGAGATCTGGCAACGTTCGCAAAGCGCGTGTACCAGAGCCTCGCCCTCGAGCGCGGCCAGCGCCGGGTCGCGGCGTCGAAGCCGCGCGTGGAAAAGCCGCAGCAACGCCGCGTGCAATGCCAGCGCGCGGCCGCGCCGGAAAGCGAATTCGCCGGCCGCCTGGACGTGTTCAAGCAGGGCACGGCGATGCGGCGCGGCCAACGGTAACAGCGGACCAAAGCGCTGGCTGCGCGCCCACAGCCAGCCGAACAGGGCCAACAAGAGCGGCACCAGGATCGGCCAACCATCGCGCACGATCGCCACATAGATCGGCGGAATACTTGCCGCGTAAACCAGATGGACCTGGCCCTCGCCAAGCGCCGGACCGAGTACCTGCCAGGCCAGTGCGGCCATCCCGGGTTCATCGAGTTCCCGGTTGGTCAGAAAATCCAGTTCGGAAGCGACGAACAGACTGCCGTCGCCGTACAGGCTCCGGCCCATCAGATAGCCGGCCTCGCTACTGCCCCAGAGCCACTCGAATTCTTCCAGGGTTTCGGCATCGGCGTGAAAGCGCGTATCGAAACAGACCAGTGCGCGCGCCGGCTCCAGTTTGCCCAGTATGGGCTGATCCCAGGCCAGGCAACCCGAGTTGTCCTTGACCGTGAGCCCGAGCATCTGCAGCAGTTCAGCGTCGCGGCCCTCGCTGGTCGGCGGCAGGGCAAAGACCAGATGGCCACCGTCTTCGACCCAGAGCAGGAGCGCTTCGGCCTGGTCCTCGGCGAGCAGACGGATGTCACTGCTCAGCACCAGCAAGTCGTTGCTGCCGAGCTTGCTGATATCCAGCGCGACATCGCCGGCTGCCGATACCTCGACCGACTCCGCCTGCAACGTCTTCTTCAGAGCGTACAGCGGGTTGTAGCGCGCCTCGCCGCGCATCGGCAGATCGACCTCGATGGCTACCCGCTCGAAGGTTGCCAGCCACCAGGCGACAAGGGCCGCCACCGGTAGGGCGATGAGGGCGGTGATGATGAGCCCGCGATGCTTCACGGCGCGCCCTCTGCCGGCCGCTGCCAATCTGCAAGCAGACGGTCGAGGTCCTGCTCACTTGGCGTGCGCTGCGCGTAGGCGATCGCCTGCCAGCTGCGCACGATGCGCGCGAACAGCTCGGCATAGGGTCGGTCGTTCAGTCGTCGCGACTGACGCAGGCATTCCGACTCGGTGGCGCCGGGGGGCAGGGGCACGCCGAGGCTATCGGTCAGGCGCGCGACCGCCGCACGATAGAACAATGCCAGGGCCGCACGCGTCTTGCCCGACTGCCAGAGCGCACGCACCGCAGCCACCAGATCGTCGGGCAGGCGCTCGACTGTGGTGAGTTCGTGCTCGGCGATCGCATCGGGCGTGCGCTCGACGACCAGCCGATCGCTGATCCAGGGTAGCCAATGCGCGCGGTAGCGAATCAGCAGCAAGAGCAGGATACCGATCAGGACCCAGAGTGCGTTTTCGGCCAGGAACGAAATGGCCCGGGCCAGGCTGAGCAACCACGTCGGTGTCGGCGAGCCAACATCGACATCGGTCTTGCGCGGCCGCCACGTTTGCACACTCTGTTTACCGCTGAGATCCGGGTCCTTGAAAGTTTCAGTGGTCGCGGCCTCGAAGGGCTCTCCATCATCGCGGTACTGCCGCGAGAACACCGTGGCGAGCGGGGTGGTCTTGTTGTCGGCGGCAGTCTCGGCTTCGCGCTCAAGCTCCACCTTTGCCGCCGGCGCCGCCTCGCTCGCGGTGTTGCCAAACAGCAAACCGATTCCAAGCAGCAGGGCCGCTGCCGGCGCTGCGAGTCGTGCAGCCAATCGCCGGAAGCTGAGCTCGATATCCCAGGCTTCGAGCTCGGTGCGGCGATTGAGATACAGGCCGAAACCAGCGCCGACGTAGAACGGTTCCATGATGCTCATCGCGAACCAGTAGACGAACACCATCAAAAATTTGGCCCAGACCGGTGGTTGCTCGAACAGGGTCTCCCACACCGCCTGCGCGGAATCGGGCAAAAATTGGATCGGCATCGGCAACAGCAGCAGGGCCAGCACGATGATCGAAATATGCAGCATCTGCTCGACGTGCCAGCCGATCACGGTCAGCAGCAGGCTGGGTGAGCCGGTCGCGCGCGCCAGCACGCGGCAGCGCTCGGCGCGTTGCGCGCCGCTGACACCCTCGAGCAGATCGACCGCGAGCAGCAGCCCGCGACCGGGATGCAGTCGCCGCCAGTGCATCCAACGCAGGGCGCCACGCCAACCCCAGGACCACTGCGCGCGCAGGGTTTCACGCAGACTGGGTGTGGCGCCGAATACCGCGCGCGACAGCACGAACATCGGAATCCGATCGAACAGCGGCTTGAGCCACCAGAGCAGGAGCGCTGCCAGCGCGGGTACATCGAGCGACCAGCAGAGCAGACTCAGCAACACGAGGCAGGGCAGGGTGATCAACACCCAGGCCGACCAGATGCGGGCGGCGTGCTGGCGCACCAGGGCGACGCCGAGATCGGCCGCCTCCCAGGGCGCGCGCGGCCGCAACGCGACGGTTATGCGCTCAAGCTGCATCGACTTGTCCCCGACCGCCGCGCCACAACCAGGCCAAGATGAAAAACCAGAGCGCACCACCGACGCTGTACTTGATCGGATTGGGCATCCAGCCGATCGAACTCCAGAATGCCTCGACAAAGGCGGCGAACACCAGCATCGCAAACGCGCCGAGCACCAGACGCGCGCCGATGATGCCGGACTCGACCAGGGCGCGGCCGCGGCTGCGCCGACCCGGCGCGATCAGGGCCATGCCGATCTGCAGTCCGGCACCGCCGGAGATGACGATCGCCAGCAATTCCGGCGCCGAATGGCCGACGACAAAACGCCAGAACGGCTCGCCGTAGCCAATCGCGGTCAGATGGCCGGCAATGCCGCCGATGATCAGGCCATTGCTGACCAGCACGATGATCGAGCCAATGCAGAACAGCAGGCCACTGGCAAAGGTACGAAATCCGATGCTGACATTGTTGAGGATGTAGTGACCAAACATCTTCAGATCGCTGCCGCTCTCGCGACCGAGTCGCATCTCTGAATTCTCGGGGTCGTACATCGCCTCGAACTCGGCCAGCTGGCTGACATCGAACATCGAGTGGACCAGCTCCGGGCGCCACTGCAGCAGGGCGATCATTAGCACCAGAGGCAGGAAGAACAGGACCGCCGCGACCGACATGGCGCGCCACTGTGCGCGCACCAGACGCGGAAAATCGGCACTGAAAAATTTCAGGATACTGAGCCAACGCGGCGGTGGCGGGCGATACAGCACCAGATGTCCACGATGCACCAGGTCCTGCAGCTGCTCGATCAGCAGACTGCTGTAGCCGCGGCGTTCGGCCAGGGCCAGATGCTGGCAGACGCGGCGATAGAGCGCGGGAAACTCCAGATCGCTGGGGACACCGGCCGCATCCAGTCGACGCTCGCGTGCTTTCGGTCGCGCGCGTACATCCAGCCAGCCGGCCAGATCCTGCCACTCCGCTTGATGCCGCTTCTGGAAATCGTCCTGTTTCATCGCCGTCCCAACAGGCCGCTGGCCATGCCGAACAGGCGCTGCACGCCAGCGGCGCCGTGCGCTTCGGTGAGGCGGTGCAGGATTGCGGCCAATTCCTGCTGGCGTTCGGGCGTCAGTTGCTGGGCGCGTTCGGCGAAAGCCACGATGGCAGCGCGCTCGTCGGCAGCGAGGGCCACTGGCGCGTAGACGACCGGCACTTCGGGCGCGCTGACATGCCGCTGAGACTTCTCGACATGGATCACCAGGGTGCCCGCCACCATGTCGCCGAGCCGACGGCCGTGTGGATCGATCAGGCCGGCAACAAAGCCAAAGCCGTACAGCACGGGCAGCATATCGACCGTCCGCATCAGGTTGCGCACAATCGATGCAATCCAGGTGACCGGCGTGCCATTGCTGTTGACCACGCGCAGACCCATGGCCTTCTTGCCGATGGTCTGGCCATCGCGCAGCACCTCGAACAGGACCGGATACATCCAGAACACCGCGAACAGGGCAATCATGTAGAGGCCCAGCCCGGCCTCGCCCAGTACCGCGAACAGGATCGAGAACACCCAGACCACGGCTAGGCGCACCGCAAAGTCGACCAGCCAGGCGGCTGCCCGCGGCAGCACGCCCGCGCTGCGCAGCCGCAGCGCAATGCCCTCGGGCGTCTCGACCTGGGTCAGGGTATCGAGCATCCGCAGCGGCCTAGCGGCCCGCCTTTGAGATTTGGTAACGAACCAGGGTACCGCTGCGCCCGTGCCCGAATCGCCCGTGCCCGGCGGATGATCGGTCGACCCGCTTCCCTGCGTCTGGTCCCGCGATGTGTTCCATCCCTGCTATCACTTCCTCTGGGTCAATGTGGAGGGTCAGACCTTGACCACGATGGTGTCGGCGAGCAGATCATGCATGCAGCGCTGGTCGCTGCGGAAAATCATCAGCGGATCGGCCAACGAAACGAAGTAGCCGACCAGCGGGATCATGCCGAGCACGGTGACCGGTAGCCAGCGTGCGAATATGATTCGCGGCAGCGAGCAGTGACTGCCATCGGCCCGCACGATGCGCATATTGAACATGCGTTTGCCGATGGTCTGGCCGTGGCGATGCAGCAGGACCAGGTTGACGATCAGGATCGCGAGCAGCGCGCCACCGCCAATCAGGACAAAGATCACCATTGCGGTTTCCTGGCTGCCGCCGCCGCTCTTCTGCATGGCCGGCAGAGTGATCGCGGCGCCGATACCGACGACCGCGGCAACAGCACCAATGATCAAGCCGTCGATGATTTTGGCGACCAGGCGCATCAGGCGATCAGCGAGCTCGAGCTGGTCGTTGTGAAAATCATCGATCCGTGCGGTCGGTGCCGCATACGGATTGAGGGGCGGCAAGGGCGGTGGCTGATGCACAAGGACGTCCCCAAAGGCAGAGCGGGCACTTTAGCGGAGGCCGCAGCGCACCGGTATAGCGGCGTCTGCGGCGGCGCAGATCGTCGCGATCAGATCGCCGAAGGCAGCATCAGGATCGCCATATAGATCGCGGTGATGCCGAGCACCACCAGCGCGATGGCCAGCCCGGCCAGCGCGGCGTCGAGCACGACCAGGCCACGCCGCCAGACGCTGCCGGCGGGCAGCTGACCGATCAGGACGGCGGCGATCGCAGCGCCGATCAGGATAAACGGCCACAGCCAGTAGAGTTGGCGAAACCATTGAATGACGGCGGGCACCGGCGTGTCGGCGCTGAAGACCAGGGCATCCAGCCGCGGCAGCACCAGCCAGACCACGAGCATCAACAGCAGGCTCGCAACCCCGGCGCTACCAACGACCTGGATTTCTCTGGCACGCAGGCGTTCACGAGGCATCGGCCGTGCTCAACTGTCGGGGTGGGTGCCGAACATGCCGGGTGGATACTCGGGCTTCTGCTCGCGTGACAGCAGGGCCTGCAGCCCTTCGGCGGGGGTGATCTCTTCGTTCAACACGCGCTGGACCTGGGCAGTGATCGGCAGATCCATGCCATGGCGGTTGGCCAGGCGCATCACTTCGTTCACGGTTTGAACGCTCTCCACCACCTGGCCGATCTCGCTGACGGCTTCGGAAAGCTTCTGACCGCGACCGAGCGCCAAACCAAGCCGGCGGTTGCGCGACAGGTCACCCGTGCAGGTCAGTACCAGATCGCCCACCCCGGCCAAGCCCATGATCGTTTCCGGGCGGCCGCCGAGGGCGACGCAGAGGCGCAGAATTTCGTTGAGGCCGCGGGTGATAAGACCGGCGCGTGAATTGAGGCCGAGCTGCATGCCATCGGCGACACCGGTGGCGACCGCGAGCACGTTTTTCATCGCACCGCCGAGTTCAGCGCCGATCATGTCGGTGCCGGTGTAGGCGCGGAAGGTGGGGCCATGCAGCAGCAGGGCGATGACTTCGGCGTACTCCATGGAATCGGAATGCACGGTGACCGCGGTCGGCAGGCCGCGCGCGACTTCGCGCGCGAACGAAGGTCCGGTGATGATCGCCGTGGGTGTGCCGGCAGGCAGTTCGGCCGCAGCGACTTCATGCAGGAATCGCCCCGAACCGGGTTCGAAGCCCTTGGTCGCCCAGGCCACACCCAGGGGTGCCTTCGCGCAGTCGAGCGCCTCGCGCAGCACATCGGCGAAGGCATGGCTTGGGGTGACGATCAGCCAGTGACTGGCGTCCTGGAGGGCGTCTTCGAGCCGGTCGCAAAGGCGCAGCGATTCGGGCAACGGGTCATCGGGCAGATAGCGCTCGTTGACGCCGCTCTTGCGCATGGCAGCGATAGCGGCGGGGTTGCGGCCCCAGAGCACGGTGGACACACCGTGCCGCGCCAGCACCATGGCCAGAGCGGTACCCCAGGAGCCGGCGCCCAGCACGGCGATACTTGTTACCGGTGTGCTCATCGGGCAAGCCTACTGCGGATCGCGGCGATCCGCAGACGTGATCAGGCGTCCGCCGTAGCGCCAGCGCTTTCGGCGCGGCGACGCAGTTGTTCCATGTACAGCTGGTCGAAGTTGATCGGCTGCAGCAGGAACGGCGGAAAACCACCGGCCAGCACCAGATCCGAAATCGCCTGGCGGGCATACGGGAACAGGGTGTTCGGGCAGAACGTACCCAGCACGCCGTGGAGGCTTGCCTGATCCAGGCCCGTGATGCTGAACACGCCAGCTTGCTTCACTTCCGCCAGATAGGCGTTCTTGTCGGCCATCTTGCAGGTAACGGTCACCGCCAGAACTACTTCGTAGACGCCTTCAACCAGATTGTTGACGGTCTGGTTCAAGTTCAGCTGCACCTGCGGCTGAGCCTGCTCCTGGAAAATATGGGGTGCGCCCGGTGCCTCGAACGAGGAATCCTTGACATAGATCTTCTGGACAGCCACCTGGGCCTGCACGGCACTCGTGTCGGCGCCATTGGCCAGCGGATTCGGATTGGACATTGAAATCTCCAAAGGTCTTGCGACCGGGTTGCACAAAAGGGCGCGGATTATTCCACGTTGCGGGGCTCGCGGCGAGCCGAACTGATCAGGTCAGGGCACCCTGGCGTTATTCAAGCGCAGCAGGCGGCGTTTGGCCCGGATCGAGCGCCTTGGTGCAGCAGGTCTGCGCTCAGCCCTTGCGGACCACCGGCATATCCGCTGCGATCCAGGCGTTCAGGCCACCATCGAGACAGTGCACCTTGCTGAAACCGGCCTTGGCCAGGCGGGCACAGGCGCCCTGGGCGCTGGTGCCACTGCGACAGACCACGACCACGGGCAACTCGCGCACCTTGGCCAGGTCCTTGTTCTCTGGATCGAACTGGGCCAGCGCAATGTGGCGCGCACCGGCGATATGACCCTTGTCGAACTCGGCGGGCGCCGAGACATCGATCACCAGGGCGTTCTCGCGGTTGATCAGTCGGACCAGTTCGGCCGGCGAGACCAGCTTGAAGCGACGGGTGAATCGGCCGATCTCGCTGCCGACGATGATCACAAGCACGGCCGCGAAGGCAGCAACCAGCAGGTAATGATTGCCGATGAATTGCGGTAGACGCTCAAGAAACACGCGGAACTCCGGAACGGACAAGGGCCGCGATTATGGTGAACTCGGCCCGAGCACGCCAGCTGAAAAGCCGCGAGGCCCGGTCCGCGCCCTGTGCGCGCAGTGAATACCGGGTGTCAGCGCGCCACCAGTGGCGGCCTTCCGGGATGCGGAAGACTGACGATGAAGGCACTGCCCTGGTTCTCGCCCAGCGACTCGGCGCGGACCAAGCCGCCGTGCATCTGGACCAGATCGCGGACGATCGATAGCCCAAGACCGGTTGAAGTCTCGCCACCGGTCGGCCTGGCCGAAAGGCGCTGGAAGCGCTGGAACAGCAGACGCCGATCCTCGCTCTTGAAGCCGGGCCCGGAATCGCGCACCTCGATGCGTACCTCATGCTCGGTATTGAATACCTGCACCTCGATGCGGCCCTCGACCTTGCTGAACTTGATCGCATTGCTGAGCAGGTTGTCGAGGATCTGATGCAGGCGATCGCTGTCGGCGCGCACCAGCGCGTTGTTGGCGCCGGTGAACTCGATGCGCTGCTGCTTGGCACTGGCGCGGGCGCGCTGGCGTTCGATCGCCTCGCCGACCAGCTCGGAGAGGTCCAGCGTGGTCAGACGCAGCTCGACCCGACCGGCATCGAATGCCGCCGACTCGAGCAGATCGGTCAGCAGGCGCAGGGTGCGCTGGGCGGCATTGACGATCACACCGGCATGGCGCTGGGCATTCTGCAGTGAGCTCGCTTCGCTACAGATCAGATCGGCAAAGCCGAGGATCGAACTCATCGGATTGCGCAGATCGTGCGCAGCGATGCCGAGCATCTCGGTCTTGATGCGGTCGGCCTCTTCGGCCCGCTTGCGCGCGCGCTCGGCATCTTCCAAGGCCTCGCGCAGAGTGTCGCGCGCCTGCTGCAGGCGACGCCCGACCAACACGCGCTCCCAGTAGCGGAAGCCGAGCACGGTGGCCAAGAGCAGGGCCAGGAGTACGGTAACCACCAGCACGCGGCGAAAGCTGCGCTCGCGTTCGATCAACCGCTCGCTGAGTTCGGCCTGGGTGCGCAGCACACCAATCTCGCGTTCGCGTTCCTCGGCGTGATAGCGGCTCTCCAGCAGGGCGTAGCGGGCATGACTCTGTTCTTCGAACAACTGCTCGCTTTGCGCGATGAAAGCCTTTTGCGCGTCGAGCGCCTTCTGGATATCGCCCCGGACCTCATGGACTTCGGCGATCTGCTGATACAGCGGCATCATGTTGCGCGGGGCACCGAGCTCCTGCGCCATGTTCAGCGCACGCTCGCTGTATTCCAGGGCGTCAGCCAACATCTGTTCGCGATGGCTGTCGTGCGCCTGCTGCGTGCTCTGCGCCGCATCCAGATGCATCCGGCCCATCTGGCCGAGGATATCGGCCAGTTCGGGCTTGCTGCCCACCGCAGCGGCCAGATCCAGAGCAGTCTGATACGAGGTGAACGCACGGATCACATGACCCATGCGCACCTGCACCTGGGCAAGCACGGCCAGCGACCCGGCCTCGCCGATACGATCCTTGGTTTGCCGCTGGATGCTCAGGGCGTACTCGATCTGGGTCAGTGCCGATGCCGGTTCGCCCAGCTGCAGTTGCGTGCGCGCCATGCCGACATAGACAGCAGCGCGATCCTGCGGTGGAATTTCGACCTGACCCGTGCTCGACTGCATGTCGTCGCGGGCACGCTCGAACTGGCGCAGCGCGCTCTCATAGTCTCCACGTTGCTCGAACACCTTGCCGATATTGATGGTCGACGCGATGACACCCGAGCGATCACCCAGGGTCTGCCACAGATCGAGCACCTGCTGGTGCAGGTCGAGCGCCTCGGAATCGAGCCCCAGCAATTCGTAGGTGATGCCCAGGCTGTTGTTGACCCGAGCCAGCAGGCGCATTTCGCCCAGTCGTCGCGCCAGCCCCTGGGCCTCGCGCAATCGTGATGAGGCCAGTTCGAGATCGCCGCGCAGGCGCGCGATCCGGCCAAGATTGTGCAAGGACTCGATATGGCCCGGTTCGTCGCCGATCCTGATCGCCTCGGCCAGGGCCTGCTCGGCGATGGCGCGGGCACGATCTGGGTCGCTGCGCGCCAGCTTGCTGGCCGATTCATTGAGATCGGTTACGTGCAGGCGCTGGGCCTGGGTCGCGCTCGCCTCCGACACCGACTCGGGCACCGACACCGACGCCGCTGTCTGTGCTGATGCCAACGCAGTGGCGGACACCCAGAATGCCACGAACAGCCCAAGGCCAAGGCCAAGACGGCGCAGCACGGGAAATTCGGATGGCGAAGCTGTTGGCATCTTGAGATTCGACGGGCGCGGCACGCCCCTCCCGCAATGATGCCCTATGCGCACCCTGCTTGTGCAGATCGATGTGATCGGATCATGCATGCCGGGATCCGCGATCGCACCGGATTCAGGCCAATGCAGGCGCGACCTGGACCAGGGCGGCCTCGAAATTATCCGCAAAGCTGAGGCCGGTATCGGCCGCGATGCCCATCCGGCGCAGCACGGCTCGCGGTTGCGGCTGCAGCCCCGACAGCACGACGTGTATGCCAAAGCCGCGACAACGCTTGAGGAACTGCTGCAGGGCGTGTACGCCCGAAGCGTCGATCATCGGTACCAGGCGCATCCGGAGAATCAGCACCCGCGGCTTGTCGATATAGGCATCGAGCAGGCTGTCCAAGCGATTGGCGACCGCGAAAAACAGCGGCCCGGCAAACTGGAACACCTCGACACCTGCCGGCAGGCGGGCGCGCTGATTGGCGTCGTCGCCGGACTCCTCGGCGTCCTCATTGAGCAGCCGGACGTCGCGGTCAATCTCGACCACCTCGGCCATGCGGTGCATGAACAGGAAGGCGGCGAGTACGACGCCGGCCTCGATGGCGACCGTCAGATCGAACACCACGGTCAGCGTAAAGGTCACCAGCAGGACCAGGCGGTCGCCGCGTGGCCCGCGCAGCAGATTGCGGAAATGGTCGATCTCGGCCATGTTCCAAGCGACCACGCAGAGAATCGCCGCGAGTGCAGCAAGCGGGACGTAGCGCATCGCCGGAGCAGCCAGCAGGATAAAAGCGAGCACGAAGACGGCGTGCATGATGCCTGCAATCGGCGAGCGTGCGCCCGCGCGGACATTGGTTGCGGTACGTGCGATAGCGCCGGTTGCGGGCAGGCCGCCAAACAGTGCTGAACCGCAGTTGGCAACGCCCTGGGCGACCAGTTCAGCGTTGGAACGATGCCGACCACCGGTCATGCCATCGGCGACCACGGCCGACAGCAGGCTCTCTACGCCGGCAAGAAAGGCGATGGTGAACGCCGATGGCAGCAGCTCGACGATCCGCTCCCAGCGCACATCCGGGAATTGCAGACTGGGCAGCGCGGCCGAGATGTTGCCGAAGCGCGAACCGATGGTGTCGACCGGGATCCCGCTCCAGCCGACCAGCACGGAGGCCAGCAGGACCACGATCAGAAGGCCGGGCCAGGCCGGACGCCAGCGCCGCAGCAGCACGATGAACAGCAGCGCGGCCAGGGTCAGCGCGGTTGCCCACAGATTTATCGTATCGGCGTGGCTGAAATAGCTTTGCCAGCGCGGTAGGAACTCGGCCGGCAGCTTCTCGATGCGCAGACCAAAGACATCCTTGATCTGGCTGGAGAAGATAGCCACGGCGATACCGGCGGTGAATCCGGTGATCACCGGCTGCGGCATGAATTTCATCAGGGTGCCCAGTCGCATCAGGCCGGCAGCAATCAGCATCAGGCCGGCCATCAGGGTGCACAGCACCAAGCCGCCATAGCCGTGCCGCTCGATCACCACGAAGACCACCGGAATGAACGCTGCTGTCGGTCCGCCGATCTGTACGCGCGAGCCGCCCAGCGCCGAGATCAGGAAGCCGGCGATGATGGCGGTGTGCAGACCTTTTTCCGGCGCTGCACCACTGGCGATGGCGAGCGCCATCGCCAGCGGCAGCGCGACCACCGCGACCGTCAGCCCGGCGAGCAGATCCTGGCGAAAATCGGCAAGTCGATAGCCCTGGCGCAAGACCGTGACCAGCTTGGGCACGAATTGGTGCCAGCCGATCGCCGACAGCGCGCGCGGTTGATGCGGATTTGCAGGGTTCATTGACCTTGATGGTAGCCGCCTGATGGGCTCGCTACGCAAGTGGGTTGCGTCGGAATGCAGACAGTCAGCGCTCAGGTCCGAGCAGAAAGGCGCTACGTTGGTCGCTACTCATCGCCACCAGGCGCTTACGCAGAGCTTCCTTGTCCGGCGCGGCCAGTACCTGCATGCGTTGCCGGAACGCCGCGCGTTCAGCGGGGCTCAGCGACTGCATCATCCGCATCGTTGCCGCGCGCTCCTCGGCCGAGAGATGGCGGAGCGCCGGCGCATTGCGCAGGGCTTCGTTGACCCGCATACCTTCATTGAAGGCACGCCGTTCGGCCGGCGCCATCGCCTCGAAACGCGCGCGCAGTTCAGCGCGTTCAGTTGCGGGCAGAGACTGATAACGGCCAAAAGCGCGCCGCATGCGCTGCTGCTGCGCGGACGGCAATTGCTTGAACTGGCGATAGCGTCGGCGCAGCTGCTGACGGGTATCCGCTGGCAGGTCCTGCCATTGCTCGAAGCGCTGGGCAGCTTGGCGCCGCTCGGCGACGTCCATCTCGATCCAGCGATCGGCGCCGCGCAGCAATTTGCGGCGTGCCTCGGCATCGAGGCTGTCCCATTGCTCAGCGAAGGGCAGCAGAACCCGCTGTTGGGCGTCGCTGAGTGCGGCCCAGTCGTTGCGATCACCCGCGCCGGCGACCTCGGCCTGCACAGCCAGGCAGGTCAAGGCCAGTGCCAGGCTAAGCAGGCCCTTGATCAGCAGGAGGCGGAGCGGCGTCGGAATCATCTTTCGGTTCATCGGTTGGCGTGGGTGCGTCGGTATCGGCGGGTTGTTGCGGCAGTGCGGCTTCCTGTTCGCGCAGCATTCGTTCTATTTCAATCGGATCATCGAGCGCGGATTCTTCGCCATCGAACTCGGCCAGATAAAGCAATAGTTCGAGACTGGGCGGTGGGGATGGATCATCGATTTCGGCCGCACTCAGCCACCCGGATCCTGTGAGTCCAGCCAGGCATAGAATTCCAGATCCGAGTAAAGCGCGAGTTGGTCCTCGGAGGTCAACAAGTCGAAATCCTCGACCTCGCCGATGGCCAGCGGAACCGGTGACGGCGATGCGCTGTTGCGCAGTGCTGGCAGCAACAAGACCGCCATCGCCAACGAAGCAGCGCCAGCCAGTGCCATCCAGGTCCAACGCTGCCTGGGTGCCCGCGCCATTTCCGCCAGGGCCCGTTGCCGGGCCTGATTCAGCCGCGACAGGCTGGCCGCATCGAGATCGCGTGCCGAGGCATCGAGTTGCCGTTTGATCGGTTCCAGCCACGCAGCATCGTCCTGTGTCATTGCATCGGGTTCAGTCATGATGAGCCTCCAGCCGCATTCTGAGGGCGGCAAGCGCGCGCGACAAATGGGTTTTTACGCTGCCTTCGCTGCAGGCCATGGCCTGCGCTGTTGCCGCCACATCGAGACCTTCCCAGACGCGCAGCAGAAAGCATTGGCGTTGGCGCAGTGGCAGGGCGCGCAAGGCCGCGTCCAGCGCCGACCCGGTCTCGCCATCGGCAAAGCGCTTCAACGGCCCGGGCTCGCTGTCATCGGCGACCACGGCGAGCAGGTCGCCGCCCTCGTCATCGTCACTTGGGCTGGCTTGCAGCGGCAGCCAGCTCAGCCAGCGCGAGCGCACTTTCTGACGACGGTGGAAATCCAGGATCCGGCTGTCGAGCACGCGATGGAACAGTGGCGGCCACTCGGACTGCGGACGGCTGGCATAGTGGCGGGCGAATGCAAACATGCTGTCCTGGACGATCTCGAGGGCATCGTCGCGATTGCCGGTCGACAATTCGGCCATCCGTAGCGCCCGCCGTTCGACACCACGTAGAAAGGGGTCCAGTCCCTGGCGCAGGCCCACGGCTTCGGAGTTGGCAGGTTCGGGGCTGAGCAATTGGGCGTTCAGCTGCAGGGCGATGGCGGGCATTGTAGGGGTCCAGCGGGCGCGGTCCCCTGCATCAACGCAGCGGCGCAGACCTGGTTGACAGCGGCTCGGCCCGAAAACGCGGACGGGGACGCCGGCACGCTGCATTGCAGTAATGCACAGCCGCGTCAACCCCCGGATCGCCTGGGGTCGAACATGACGATGACTTTACAGGCCGCCGAGGGGCCCGTCCAAGCCTTTGAAAACAAATACTATTTTTGTCTGGCAATTTTTTGACCAGCAAGCTCGCCGGGGGCGTCCGGACGCGCTTGGCGGGGTTCATCCGGAAGCCATCCACAGACTTATCCACACGGGATGTGGATAAGCCAATTTGTGCATTGAAAACATGATCTAACGACACATTTCTCGGATGTACGCGAACTTTCGTCCGCAAACCGCCACCGACGCGCAGCGCGCGCCGCAAAGCCATAGACTGGGCGTCAATACAGAACACCCCATGACCGCAATGTTCCAGGTGGCTTTGCCACTGCCCCTGCCCCAGTTGTTCGACTACCTGCCCCCAGCGGACGCGGCGATCAGCGCACGACTGCAGCCGGGCATGCGGGTGCGGGTACCGTTCGGGCCACGCCAGCTGGTCGGCGTCGTGGTTGCACGCGCCAACGCCACCGACAGTCGGCACCGACTGCGTCGCATCGAAAGCGTGCTCGACAGCGCGCCGCTGTTTTCAGACGAGCTCTGGCGCAGTCTGCAATGGGCCGCGCGTTACTGGCATCACCCCTTGGGTGAAGTGCTGGCAGCGGCCATCCCGGCCGCGGTCCGCGACGAGAGGGGGGCGAGCCAGTCACGCGGCGACTTTGCACTGCGCCAGCTTGAGCAAGGCGAATCGGCCTCGCGCCTGCGTGCCGGTTCGACGCCGATGCGTCTGCTTCAGGCACTCGCGATTGGACCGCGGCTTTGGTCGGCCTTGCGCAGCGAATTTCCGCAGGCCGCCACCGCCTTGCGTCGACTCGAACAGTTGCAGCTGGTGGAACGCATTGCGCTAGACGATCGGCCACGTCAGGCGCTGATCCAGGGGCCGCCGCTCAATGCCGATCAGACCGAGGCGATTGCCGGCATCGACGCCGGCCGCAGCGGATTTCGCGGCGTGCTGCTCGAAGGCGTTACCGGCAGCGGCAAGACCGAGGTGTATCTTGCGGCGATCCAGCAGGTCCTGGCCAAGGCTCAGCAGGTGCTGGTCCTGGTGCCCGAGATCGGCCTGACGCCACAGCTGCTTGGTCGCTTTCGCGAACGCCTGGGCGCGCCGGTGTTGGCCCTGCATTCCGGCCTCGGTGATGGCGAGCGCGGGCGTACCTGGCAACGTGTGCGCAAGGCCGAGCCATTGGTGCTCGTCGGCACGCGTTCGGCGGTGTTCGCGCCGTTCGCCGATCTTGGCCTGATCGTCATCGATGAAGAACACGATGCATCGTTCAAGCAGCACGAGGGCTTTCGCTATCACGCCCGTGATCTCGCTCTGGTGCGGGCGCAGCGACTCGGCATTCCGGTCCTGCTCGGTTCGGCGACACCCTCGTTGGAATCCCTGCACAATGTCGGCGCCGGCCGCTACCAGCGGCTGCAGTTGCCCGAGCGTGCCGGATTCTCGCGCCCGCCCGCCGTGCGCTTGATCGACTTGCGCCAGCAGCGCCTTCAAGAGGGACTCAGTGCCGAGGTACACGCAGCAATTGGCGCCTGTCTGCAGCGCCAGGAACAGATTCTGATCTTCCGCAATCGACGCGGCTTTGCGCCGGTGCTGCAATGCCGCTCCTGCGGTTGGCACGCCGAGTGCGATCGCTGCGACCGGCCCTACACCTACCATCGCAAACGCGGTCGCCTGGTCTGTCATCCCTGTGGCCGCGAACGTCCGGCATTGGCGCATTGTCCAGTTTGCGGTGAGGCAACCTCGCCCCTGGGCATCGGCACCGAACGGCTTGAAGAGGTGTTGAGCCAGCGCTACCCCGACGTGCCTGTGCTCAGGGTCGATCGCGACAGCACACGCGGCCAGGGCAGCTTTGAACGCCTGCTGGAGCGCGCGCACAGCGGAGCGTCCTGCATCCTGGTCGGCACCCAGATGCTGGCCAAGGGCCACGATCTGCCGAACATCACGCTCGCGGTGATCGTCGATGCCGACCAGGGCCTGTACAGCATGGATTTTCGCGCGGGCGAGCGCATGGCCCAGTTGGTCGTGCAGGTCGCCGGCCGCGCCGGTCGCGGCCACAAGAGCGGCCAGGTATTGATCCAGACCACGCATCCCGAGCATCCCCTGTTCAGCCAGTTGCTCGCCGGCGGCTACGCGCGCTTTGCTGCGGCTGAACTCGAACTGCGCGCCGCTCTGGAGTTTCCGCCCAGCGCCGCAATGGCTCTGTTACGTGCTGAAGCCAGCGATGAGCAGGTGCTGGCGGCGTATTTCGCCGAAGTACGCGCCCTGATTCCCGAGCACAAGGCTGTGCATATCATCGGTCCGATGCCGGCCGCGCAGCCGAGACGCGCCGGAGCGCATCGCGTTCAACTGCTGTTGCAGGCCGCCGAGCGCGCGCCCTTGCAGCAAATGCTCGGCGATCTAGTGCCGGCCCTTTACGCACTCCCCAGCAGCAAACGCGTGCGCTGGGCGCTGGATGTCGATCCGCTCAGCCTGGACTGAGCGCCGGGCTTGGAAAACGGCATCCGCGACTTTGCCCGCACCGCCGCGCAGCGTCTGATGTTGCAGCGCGCGATGACAGCAGGCGCCTGAGCGACTAGCTTCGCCGCGCCATGGCAGAGCTGCCGTCGGATGTCGGACACGTGGATCAGCACGCGCCTGTCATCAGTGGGAGACGCTGTCCGCGGCTTCGGGGAAAGTCCAAATAACAAGCAAGCCGTCAGCGCACAGCGTGCTTCCGGGATCAGCCGGGACGCGTTGCCGTGTCAGCCGGCGCAGTGCGGATCGCAGAATGCGCGGCCATAGCGGTCGGATGGCCATCCATCATCGTAGAGCTTTGGGGAGATTCCATGTTGAACTTCACTTCGGCGCGCCCGCGGGCAGCGCTTGCCTTGGTCGTGGCGCTGAGCTGCGCAACCGGCGTCAACGCTGCAGACGACAAATCACCGCGCCAACTCGAGCGTCAGCCAATCACCCGCATCGCCGAGCTGCGCGATGCCACGTTCCAGCTCGACATCAAGCGTCCGGCCAATCGCCAGTTCGAGATCACCACGCCAGACGCCTCGTTCATCAAGGTGCACTTCGACTACATCAACCTGCCCAAGGGCATCAGTGTCGAGGTCTCCAACGCTGCCGGCACTGAGGTCTACCGCTACAACAATGACAGTCGCGATCCGCATACGGTCGATGCCACGCTGGGCCAGAACGGACTGACCAGCTTTTCTGCGATGTCGATCGATGGCGCCATCGCCCGCATTCGACTGGTCGGCAAGGCAGAGGAATCCTGGGGCCCGGTGCACGGTCTGCGCGTCAGCCGCGTACTCGAAGGCTATCCCGAGGCCCTGCTCGCCAGCCTTCAGCAGGACGATCTGCTGGCCGCGGCCAGCCCCAAAGCCATCTGCGGCGTCGACGACAAGCGCGCCGTTGCCTGCTATTCCAGCAGTGATCCGACCGCATTTGATCGCGCGCGTCCGGTCGCGCGTCTGGTCTTGAGCGGCGGTGGTTTGTGTACCGCCTGGCGCGTCGGCTCCGGCAACCACATGTTCACCAACAATCACTGCTTCGCCACCGGCGCGGCCGTTGCGGCATCGGAAGTCTGGTTCAACTACCAGGCCACCTCCTGCGGTAGTACGACCAGCGGCACCACCACCAAGGTGACCGGCGCGACCATGCTGAAGACCGACAACACGCTCGACTACACCCTGTTCACGGTCAACAACTTCGCCAATCTGGCGAGCTTCGGTTACCTCGGACTCGACAACCGGGTGCCGACAACGGGCGAGGAGATCTTCATTCCGCAGCATCCCGGCGGCCGCATCAAGGAACTGGCCACGGTCAGCGATCATGTCGGCGGCGCACGCTGCCGTGTCGATACCGCAACCCAGAATGGCTCGGGCACCAATACCGATGCCGGCTACAAGTGCGATACCGAAGGCGGATCGTCGGGCTCTCCAGTAATCGCGCGCTCGAGCAACAAGGTGATCGCGCTGCATCATCTTGGCGGCTGCAACAATTCCGGTGCGCATATTTCCAAGATCTGGCCGCAGGTGTCGACCTACTTCGGTGGCGTGGTACCGGTGGGTGATACCGGTACACCGAGCAACGCACCGCCAGTGGCGAATTTCAGCTTCACCACCAGTGGCCTGGTCGCCACGTTTACCGACAGCTCCAGCGACAGCGACGGCACGATCGCTTCACGCAGCTGGAATTTTGGCGATGGCACGACCTCAACCGCGACCAGTCCGAGCAAGACCTACAGTGCCGCCGGCACCTATACGGTCTCGCTGACGGTCACCGACAACGGCGGCGCCACCCACAGCAAATCCAGCTCGGTCACCGTCAGCAGCAGCAGCGGCAATACCGTGCTGATCAGCGGCGTCGCCAAGACCGGACTGGCCGCAGCGGCGGGCACATCGCTCAATTTCACCATGGAGGTGCCTGGTAATGCGGGCAATCTGCGCTTCGTCACCTCCGGTGGCACTGGCGATGCCGACATGTACGTGAAGTTCGGCTCGGCGCCGACCGACACGGTGTATGACTGCCGTCCGTATCTCGGTGGCAATGCCGAGACCTGCGCGATCGCAACTGCGCAGGCTGGTACCTACCACGTGCGCCTGAAGGCCTATTCGGCATTCTCCGGCCTCAGCCTCATGGGCAGCTTTGCGGTGATCGACGGCAACCGCTTTTTCCAGAATCTGACCGACTACACGATCAACGACAACAGCACCGTCAACAGCCCGATCAGCGTGACCGGCGTCTCCGGCAACGCGCCATCGACGCTGAGCGTCTCGGTCAATATCGTGCACACCTATCAGGGTGATCTGAAGGTCGATCTGGTTGCGCCCGATGGCACGCTCTACAACATCCACAACCGCACCGGCGCCGGCACCGACAACATCATCAAGACGGTGACGATCAATGCTTCCAGCGAAGTCGCCAACGGCACCTGGAATCTGCGCGTGCAAGACGCCGCCAACGGCGATACCGGCTACATCAACAGCTGGTCGATGCAGTTCTAGATCGTATGGCGACCGCTGGTCGCCATACGCAGCACCCGAACCCCGGCCTCGCGCCGGGGTTTTTTTGTAAGTGGGTTGGTCGAGTTGCGTGGTCGGGAAGTAGTGGCATCCAACAGATAAAGCGCGCGCTCAATGCGTTCAGACCGGGTGGACTGCTTGCAATAAGTGTGTTTCAGGCCACTAGCCGCGCATCGACGCCAATTCGGCATCCTTGTCCAGCCAGAGTTGATTTATCCAGGCCTGGAAGCGTTGACGAAACTCGGCGTCGTTTTCGTAGTCGCCGGAGATCAGGTCGGCGGGAATCGCGCGTTCGCGGATGCGCACGCGGATCTCGGCGACGCGGCCGGCGATCAGATCGAACAGGGTTGGGACGCCGCCCGGATAAACGATGCTGACATCGACTACCGACTGCAGGATCTCGCCCATCGCATTCATCACGAAGGCGATACCGCCGGCCTTGGGCCTGAGCAGATGACGGAAGGCCTCGGCGTGGCGAGCATGCTTCTCCGGTGTGAATCGCGTGCCCTCGACAAAGTTCATCACCGATACCGGGATGGCGCGGAAGCGTTCGCAGGCCTTGCGGGTCTCGCGGACGTCGGCGCCCTGCAGCTGCGGGCGCGCGCGCAATTGTTCGGGTGTGTAGCGGCGCATGAAGGGGAAATCCAGCGCCCACCAGGCAAGACCCAGAACCGGTACCCAGATCAGTTCTTTCTTCAGAAAGAACTTGAGAAACGGAATGCGCCGATTGAACACCTTCTGCAGGATCACGATATCGACCCAGCTCTGGTGATTGCTGATGACCAGATACCAACCGGCGTAGCGTAGCGATTCGCCGCCCTCGACGTTCACCACTGTGGGCGAAAAATGTTCCAGCATCCAACTATTTACTGCAATCCAGTTCTCCGCGATCAGGGTCAGCAGACGCGACAGATGCCGCCGCGCGCTGGCGAATGGCAACACCAGCTTGAGCAGGGCGAAGCCGAACAGCACGCTGGTATGCGCTGCCGTGTTGAGCAGCAGCAAGGGCACGATCCACAAGGCGCGCAGCACGCCGCGCAGAGTGTCAAAGCGCATCGCGGTCTCCTTTGTCGGTAGGCCGGCTGAGCAGATCGCGCGCTGCGATGCCGAGCCAGACGACTACACCCAGCGTGATCGATGCACCGGCCAGCACCGAATTGCGCAGGCCGAGCACGCGCGCCGCCGCACCCGATTCGAATGCGCCGATCTCATTGGAGCAGGTCACAAAAATTCCGTTGACGGCCAGCACGCGGCCACGCAGATGATCCGGCGGCACCGACTGGAGCAGGTACTGGCGGATCACCACGCTGACACTGTCGAAGGCGCCGGTCAGGAACAGCATGGCCAGCGACAGCCAGAGATTCTCGGAGACGGCAAATACCAGCATCGCCGAGCCAAAGCCGGCGACCGCGAGCAGCATATTGCGCCATAGATGCGGGCCGACCGGCGAGAACCGCGCCAGCAGGAGCAGGGTCAACACGGCGCCGATTCCGGGCGCGGCGCGCAACCAGCCGAGCCAGACAGGCTCGACCTTGAGCACATCCACAGCAAAGGCGGGAAGAATCGCGACAACGCCACCGAACAATACAGCGACAAGGTCCAGGCTGATCGAGTAGAGCAGGGCACGGCTGTTGAGCACAAAACGCAGCCCTTCGCGGATCGCCGTCAGCATGGGCTCATGACGCGCAACCGGTGCCGGTTGCGGCGCGCGAATCAGGCTCATTAACAGCAGCGCAGAGGTCATCAGGATCACCACCACGGTCAGCGTTCCGGTGAGGCCGATGGGCAGGTACAGGAAACCGGCCAGCACCGGGCCGGCGACCATGCCAACCTGCCAAAACGCTGCAGCCCAGGCCGATGCGTTGGCGTAGATCTCCGGGGGAATCAGAGTGGCGCGCAGCGCTGATGCCGCCGGTCCGTAGAAGCCACGGGCGAGACCGATCACCGCGATCGTGATGTAGACCGAACCGAGCAGGGCGAAATTGCTCATGCTGGCTGCGTTGCGCATCACGAGGTCCAGGGTGATCGCCGCAGCGAGCATGGTCGATACCGCGACCAGAATGATGCGCTTGCGTGGTTTGCGGTCGGCAATAGCGCCGCCGTACAGCGCAACCAGGATATAGGGCACCGCCTCGGCGAGCCCGATCAGGCCCAGCACCAGCGGATCACCCGTGCGCTGATACAGCGCAAGGCCAAGCGCCACCTCCTGGGCCAGGATCGCCATCGTCAGCAGCAGGCCGCCCGCAATGATCAGCAGACTGAAATCGCGATGGCGCAGCGCAACGAAGGCATCGTGGCGGCGGGTGGCGTGCGGCAGCGGTTGAGCGGCCTCGCCGGGGTCGGGCCCGGTGCCGCGTGGCGGTGCAGTTTGGGACACAGGATCTATCCGGGCGACAGGGGATCGTCCTCAAGCACATCCTACCCAGCGCGCCGGCTTCCCGCGACAATGTGGCGATGAAAGAAAGCAAACCGCCACCGCCGCGCCCTGGTTCTGCCCGAACCCCCGCTCGCCCGCCACCGCGCGCGCAGCCGACACGGCCGATTCAACGCCCGCCAGCCCCTGCTGTGGTCGCCGAGCTCGCCGGCTGGCGCGGCCGACTGCAGCAATACGCCCTGCTCATGCGCTTGCATCGCCCGATCGGCTGGCTGTTGCTGTTGTGGCCGACCTGGTGGGGTCTGTGGTGTGCAGCGCGCGGCATGCCGAGCTGGAAACTGCTGGCAATCTTCAGCGCGGGTGTCATCGTGATGCGTTCGGCCGGCTGCGTGATCAATGACTGGGCCGATCGCTGGCTCGATGCCAGCGTCGAACGCACCCGCGATCGCCCGATCGCCACCGGCAAGGTGCGTCCGGCCGAAGCGCTTGTACTGTTCTTCGTGCTCCTGCTGATCGCGCTCGGTCTGGTCCTGCTGACCGATCCATTGACGATCAAGCTCGCCGGCGTCGGTGCGGTGCTGGCGATCCTGTATCCGTTCCTAAAGCGCTACACGCATCTGCCCCAGCTCTGGCTCGGCGCCGCCTTCGGCTGGTCCGTGCCGATGGCCTACACCGCGCAGAAGGGTGAGATCGACGCGCTTGCCGGCCTGTTGTTTCTGGCCAATGTGCTGTGGAGTTCGGCCTACGACACGATCTATGCAATGGTCGATCGTGAGGACGACCGCCGCATGGGCGCGCGTTCATTGGCGATCCTGCTCGACGATATGGACCTGGTCGGCATCGGCGTCCTGCATGCGAGCTTTCTTGCCGCGATGTGGTTGGTCGGCACCCGCGCCGCACTCGGCTGGCCATACACACTCGGCTGGATCATTGCAGCGCTGATCATCGCCTGGCAGCACTGGGCCATCCGCAACCGCGACCGCGAGGCCTGTTTCTTCGCTTTCCGTCAGAGTCACTGGGTCGGCATGGCCCTGTTCCTCGGTATGGCGGCCGCGTTTGCGATGCCAAACCCAGGTTGAAGCGACGGCGTCAACCCGATGCGTCTGCCGCACACACGCGATTGCGGCCCTCGGCCTTGGCGCGGAACAACTGGGCATCGGCGGCGCGCATGAAATCCGCCGTGGTCTGCATGCCCGACTGCCACTGCACGACGCCGACACTGGTGGTGATGGTCTGGGTACCGGTCGGCAAATTCACTCGCAGGGCGTCGACGGCGCGCCGCAGCAGTTCGCCATAGTCGATCGCCTGGCGCAGCGGAACGCCGGGCAGGATCACCGCGAATTCCTCGCCGCCGAGACGACCCGCGGTGAATCCCGCCAACAGCGAAGTGCGGATCGCCTGGGCCACCGCCTTGAGCACCTCATCGCCGGCCAGGTGACCGAGCACATCATTGATCCGCTTGAAATGATCGAGGTCGATAAAGGCGAGGCAAAGCGCGGCACCGCCCTGGGCCTGCACCACGGTGCGTTCGAGCACCTCGCGCCAGACGCGACGATTGGGCAGCTGGGTCAGGGCGTCGACATTGGCCATCTCGACCATGGCCTGGTGATAGCGATCCTCCAGACTCTCGCGGCGCAGAAACTTCAGCACGATCTCGCCGACCGCGATGGTGTCGCCATCCTTCAGCTCGCTGCGATCGACCGCATGCTCGTTGACCAGGGTCCTATTGGTCGAACCGAGGTCGCGCACATTGAACTGCCCCTCCTCGCACCAGACCGTACAGTGCATGCGCGAAACACTGCGGTGGTCGATCTGCATCTCGCAGCCGGGCGCGCGGCCGATCGTCACCGGCTTGTCGAGCAATTCGACACAGAGGCCGAGGCTCTCTCCGTGGATGACCACGAGCCGGGCGCCCGGCCGCCACAGATCACCCACCGGCACGCGCAGGCGTTGGGTAGTGTGCGGGTCGAAGCGGCGCTTGGTCATGATGGCGCACAGTGTACGCCGGGCCAGCGTGCCTTGGCTTGGATCCGGTGAAGCCGGCTCGCTCCGTGCCGGCCTCGCCATCGCGCCCGGCGCCGCCTCACGAAGCGGATTCTGAGCTTGAACGCTTCGCCGCCGCTGGGCCGTGGCGGCAGCCCTCGCGTACACTCACGGCCCCGCCCCCGTGAGTAGAGTCATGGCCACGATCAGCCGGTTTTCGTTTCTGCGTCATCTGCGCGCCGAGCCCAACCAGTATGTGCTGCACTTCACGGGCGGAAAACTGCGCCGCAATGGCGCCGGCATCGCCTACTGGTTTTCACCGTTGAGCGCGGCGCTGGCCCAGGTCCCGGTCGAGGACATCTCAACCACTTTTGTGCTCAACGAGCGCAGTCGTGATTTCCAGACCCTGAAACTGCAATGCACGGTGATCTACCGGGTGTCCGACCCGGCGCGTGCGGCCTCGCGCATCAATTTCTCGATCGGTATCGATACCGGTCTGTGGATGGAGCGGCCGCTCGAAGCCATTGCCACACTGTGGATGCAGCGCGCCCTGGTGCCGACCCGCAGTTACCTGGCGACGGCCACGCTGGAAGAGGCCCTGCGCGAGGGCTCCGACCGCATGCGCAGCGCGCTCTGGGATGCGCTCGGCAGCGATGCCGAAATCAGCACGATGGGCCTGGCTCTGGTCGGCGTCGTGATCGACCAGATTGTGCCGCTGGCCGATGTTGAGAAAGCCCTGCAAACGCCGACCCGGGAAGCCATCCAGGGCAAGGCCGACGAAGCGGTGTTCGCGCGGCGCGCCCAGGCGGTCGAGAAGGAACGTGCGATCAAGGAAAACGAACTTGCCACCGAACTCGAACTCGAGCGCAAGCAGGAGCTGCTGATTCGTCAGCGCGGCGACAATGCGCTTGCCCAGGTACGGCAGAACGCCGCCGCAGATCGCGAAAAAGTGATTGCCGAAACCGAGCGCTTGAAGTTGATCAGTGTGGCTGGCGCCGAGCGCACCACGCTCGATGCGCAAGCCCAGGCGAGCGCACAGCGCAGTCTTGCCAGCGCGCGACTGGAAGAAGACCGCGCCCGCCATGAGATCTGGAAGAGCACGCCGCCGCAGGCAGCACTGGGACTGGTGATGGCGCGCTTCGCCGAGAATGTGCACAGCGTCGGCAATCTCAATATCACCCCCGATCTACTCGCGCAAAATTTCCAGAACTGGTTGCAGCAGCTGCCGCCCACATCATGAGCTCTGCTGCCGCGCGCATCACCCGCGTGGTGGTGATCACCCGGCCAACACCGCTGGAGATGCTGATCCAGCGCTTCGGCACCTATGGTCAGGCGAGCTTTCATCTGAGCTCGCGCGGCGAATCGATTGACTGGTTCGAGGCCCTGCACCAGCGTCTGGACCAGGGGCTGCGGATTGCGCTCTCCGGCTTGCCGACTGATCTTTCCTATGTGCGGGTGAGTCGCGACGATCTGGATCGCTTTCTGTTTGCACCCAACGATGCGGTGATGATCGTCGGCCAGGATGGTCTGGTCGCCAATGTCGCCAAGTATCTGGGTGGTCAGCTTACGCTTGGAATCAATCCCGATCCGGGTGCCTACGACGGCGTGCTCTGTCCGCATGCGCCCGCGCACAGCGGCGACCTGCTCGACTGGTGCAGTGCGCGCGATCAACGCTACCGCATCGAGCCGCGTGTACTTGCCGAAGCCGTGCGCGAGGATGGCCAGCGTCTGCTCGCACTGAACGAGGTGTTCATCGGCCATCGCAGTCATCAATCGGCACGCTACCGCCTGCACAGCGGTGAGCGCGAAGAGCGGCAGTCTTCGTCGGGACTGATCGTCGCCACCGGTACTGGCAGTACCGGGTGGGCGCGCTCGATCATCACCCAACGCGGTATCGCCGAGCCGATGCCGGCGCCCAGTGAGCAGCGCCTGGCCTGGTTCGTCCGTGAGCCCTGGCCGTCAGTTGCCAGCGGTGCCGAGATGAATTTCGGCTGGGTCGAGCCCAGTGCTGGATTGCGTGTGGTTTCCGAAATGGGCGAGGGCGGCGTGATCTTTGCCGATGGCATCGAGAGTGACTGCGTCGAGTTCGTCTCTGGACAATCGGTGCAGATATCGATCGCGGCGCAACGGCTCAATCTGGTGGTGGCGCCGAGCGCGAGACCGCGATGAAGCGGTCAACGGCTGGGATGCTGTCGCGCGGGTTCAGTCCTCGAATCCGTTACCGAACACGAAGTCGCCGCCACCCGCACTGAGCTCCAGCGTCAGCGTGTTGTCGGCCGGCATCGGATCGCTGACACTGCCACCGACCACGGCCGCCACCGTATTGCTGAGCAGTCCGCTTGCGCCAACGGAGACCGTGCCATTGACCGAATAGGTCACTGCCCCGCCGACCGGAAGATTGACGGTCTGGGTGATATTGCCGGTTCCTGCGGTGACGCAGCTGGCGCCACCGCTGGCGACACAGGTCCAGCTCGGTGTGCCATACATCGCGGGAAAAACATCGACGATGGTCGTGCTCGGCGAAGCCACCGGCCCGGCATTATCCACAACGATGGTGTAGCCGAGTGGCTGTCCGGCAAGATACTGGGCGAGACTGGCTTGCATACCGACACCGACATCGGCCAACTGCGGGCCCGCTGCGCAGTCGATTACAGCGCGGATGATCCAGTCGCCCTGCACGCCAAACGTTGTCGAGTCGAACCAGACAAAGTTCCCTGGGCCTAGCCGTGCATACAGCGAATTGCGCCCGCTGGTATTGCCGTCGGTATCGCGGGCGATGCTCGGATCGACAAACTCCACGGGTTCGGTATCGAATTCGAAGACCACCACCACGGTCTCGTTGGCGGTGACGGGCACAACGATCGGAATCGCCTGATTCTCATCGAGGTAGCGATACTCATTGAGTACACCGTCGGTCAGCACCGGACCCGAAATGTTCAACGCCAATGCACCTGGATTGGGAAACGTGCCGGCGCGATGGATATCGATCGCGGTGTGGATGGCCTCGCCGGTGGTACCGGAGGGCGAGCGCCAGAACACCTGGACCGCACGTAGATCGCCATTGCAGGGCGAGGTCAGCCAGGAGCCTGCTTTTTCTCCAGGGACAAAGCCCCAGACGATGGAAGCGGTGCCAAGATTCTCCAGTGAGTCGTTTTTCACCGTAACCTCGGCGGCAGCCGCCGCGAGGCAAAAGCACGCAGACAGCGACGTCATCGCGATGCACCTGACCATGATGGCCCCCAGCAAAGGTTGGCCCCCGACTCGAGATCAAGATAGTCCTGCCCGGCGGCAGGATTTTGCGATGGAGTTCACATTATCGTGGTTGGCGTTTCGGATGAGCGCAGTCGACGGGCGTGCTCGACGCCCTCACTCGAACCCGCTGGCGAACAAGGTGCCGATGCAGTCGATTGACTGCGGATCGACCACGACATGAAACTCGGCGCCGATAGGCATGAGATCCAGATCCTGGTTAAAGATCGCCCAGCGCTGCGACGTCGGGGCATAGTAGACACCGATGTGATGGGGATTGCTCACCACCAGATCGGTCGCCTGGCTAACGTGGAACTTCGCGCAGCGGTGGTCGTTGAGCAAGGGGTGATCGATCAAGCTGACATTGCCAACGGTATTACCGGCGCTGGTGCGGTGGCGGAACGCATTGCTGCTCGGCGGTTGAAAATACACATTGAACCCGCCCAGGGTCGGCATACTGCTGCCGGTCAGGCGATACACGCTCCAGCTGCCGCTGAAGTAGTTCACCGCGACGGGCGAGGTCAGATCAACCACCGTGCCGCTGCCCGGATTGCGCGTGGCCAGTACGATGTAGTCGGCCCGGTTGTTGAGGTCGGGGTGGTTCAAGATGGTGAAGCCGCCGCTGGTATTGCCAGCGTTGTTCTGATGCAGATAGCGGCCACTGCCGAGGCCAGGCGCAAATACATTGAAGCGTGCGCCGGTGCTGTACATGGCGAGATCTTCCTGGCGCAGAAACCAGCGACTGCCGTTGTATCCGAAGCTGACCGGGTGATTGTTGTAGATGCCCGCGCCACCGTCCGGATTCCAATTGCCAATATTGTGCGGGTTCGCATCGGCGACGCCATTCAAGGCCGGATCGTCGAGAATTGAAGTGATGCCCGGCGTTCCCGCAGGCACTGCGTGCAGCAGGGAGTTGTCACCAGCCTCCAGCGCGCCGATGTCCAGCAAATTGGGCCCCGCCCCGGAATTGGGCCGCTTGAAGCGACGCAGGCCATCGCCATCGGTCAGCGGCAGATCAGCGAGCAGCAGCAATTCGAGCAGGGCCGTGCTGGTCAGTCGATCGATCGCTGGCGAACCGGCGCGCAAGTGGGCATCGTTGGGTGGGTAGCGCAGCAGCGGATCGGCGAACACCGAACTGGCGCTGAGCCCCGGCGTGCTCGCGTTTTCCGAAGTCTGAAAAAACAGATTGTCACGGTCAGTGATCGCACTGGCCGTGCCGCTGCGTTGCAGTCCGATGCCGCCGATGTAGGCGATCAGGTTGCCGGCGATTTCGCCGCCCACGCTGACACTGGGATCGGCATAGACATTGATGCCGTAGTAGCTGTCGGTCACCGTATTGTGCAGCGCCAGCAGATTGAGTGTGCCGTCGTAAGCATCGACGTTGATGCCATCGGCAAAGCGGCTGCCGGCGATGATACTGGTCACTACATTGTTCATGACGATGGCGTCGAGTGTGCCGGCGGTGGTTGAGACCAGATTGCCCTGACGCAGCAGGATGCTGCCGGAGCGCCCGCCGAAGACACGGTTGGCCAGCACCTCGGTGCGGTGACTCCGGTCCTGGGTGTTGATCAAAATACCGATCGAATAATTGCCGGCGGCGCGCACACGGTTCTCGCGTACGCGTCCATAGCTGATTCCGGTGCCGCTATCGAGTACCTGTATCGCGGCACGCAGTGCACCGTCGAAGCTGTCCCAAAAATAGGCCACATCGTTGTCGGTGATGTCGTAGTTCAGGCCGGTCGATACATCCGAGGGTTTGTGGACACTGATCTCGGCAGCGCCGGACACCGCTTCGCGGACGCGATTGCGGCCGATCCGGATATTGGCCTGGCTGCCGCCAGAGACGGTAACCGCAATGAAGCCCTGCAACAAATCGAAGCCCTCGACCTGCCACAGCCAGCTGCCCGCCGCATTGACATTGCCCGTGATAAACCGTCCGCCGGCGAGCACCGGCCGGTAGCCAGTTGCCGCGCGCAGCACCAGCGGCTTGTGGATAAACAGGTGCTCCTCGATCACGGCGGATTGCGCCACCAGCACGGTATCCGCGGCGGCGCTGGCTTCGATACAGGCCTGCAGGCTTCCGTTGCAGGGCGCAGCGCCCGGCCAGGTGCGGGTGGCCGCGTGGGCCGCAGGCAGCAATGCAGCGGTGAGGAGGGTGATCAGTAGGGCGGTGCGGGTGCGCGGCATGGACAAGTTCCGGAGCGGTGATATCCGGTCATTCGCAGGAACGCACGCTCAGCGGACAGCAAGTCCGCGCCGGGCGTGGCAGTTGGGCGCTTTCGCGGCGCGCGTTCAGCGGCCGTTGGCAGTGCAGGAGCGTTTATGCCGATGCTTCATAACGATATGTTGATCCGTTCCTAGGCTGGCCGTATCTTGTTGGGACTTCGCACACTTCGAACTGCCCGCCATGCACGGTCGCCCCACCGATATCTATCTGGACGCCAATGCCACCACGCCGACCTTGCCGGCCGCGGTGCAGGCTGCCTGTTGCGCGATGCAGGAACAGTTCGGCAATCCCAGCAGCACGCACTGCGCAGGTCTGCGCGCGCGCGCGATGATGGAGGCCACGCGGCAGAACGCGCGCCGCGTGCTTGGCGCCGCCGAGGGCCGCATCCTGTTCACCAGTGGCGCCACCGAGGCGATTCAGACCGCGGTGCTGTCGGCGATCAGTGCGCATGTCGAGCAGCGTGTCGCCGGAACTCGGCGCAATCTGCTCTTGTACGGCGCCACCGAACACAAGGCGGTACCCGAGGCCCTGCGCCACTGGAACCAGATTCTGCACGCGGGCTGCGAGGTGATGGCGATCCCGGTCGATCAATCCGGTCGACACGATCTGGCCTTCCTCGCGGCGCACGCCGAACGTGCCGTCCTGGTCTGCACCATGGCGGTCAACAACGAGACCGGCACCATCTCCGATCTCGGCGGCATCGAGGCGATCATGCGTCAGGTGCCGCAGACTTTGTGGCTGGTCGATGGCGTACAGGCACTCGGTAAACAGGCGCTCGATCTGTCCACAAGCCGCGTTGATTATTTTCCGCTCAGCGGGCACAAGCTCTACGCCCCCAAGGGCATCGGTCTGCTCTATGTCCGCGAGGGGGCGCCGTTCACGCCGCTCAATGCCGGCGGTGGCCAGGAATCCGGGCAGCGTTCCGGCACCGAGAACATGGCCGGCATCGCTGGCTTTGGTGTTGTTTTCGCCGAGCTGGCCGAACCGACCGGCATGTTCTGCCCGATCGAGTCGCTGTATGCGCAGCGTGAGCGGCTGCTCGCCGCGTTGCGCGATGTTTTCCCTGGCATCGTGTTCAATACGCCGTTCGATGTTGCGGTGCCGACCACGATCAACTTCTCGGTGCCCGGATTCGCCAGCAAGGAACTGCTGGATCTGTTCGATGCGGGCGGCATCCGGGTCAGCTCGGGCTCGGCCTGTGGCGCCGGCAAGTCGACGCGCAGCTATGTGCTCGATGCGATGGGCCTGGCGGCCTGGCGCAGCGAATCGGCAGTGCGCCTCTCGTTCGGACGGGCCTGGAGCGACCAGGATTGCGACGCCGCCTGCGCCCGCATCATCGAAGCCGGCAACGCGCTGCGCGATGCCTGTCTGCTCTCGGAAGCTTCGACCCACCGCAATGAATTCGATGGCGTGCTCCAGCTCACCCACGATGGCGCCTGCACCTGGCTGATCGTCGAGCGCGCCAGCGGTCAGTGCCTGATCATCGACCCGTTGGCCGAACTCGGCGAACGCATTGAGCGTTTCATCCGCTGCCAGGATCTGCGTGTGGTCGCGGTGCTCGATACCCACTCGCACGCCGATCATGCCTCCGCGCGCGACGCCCTGCGCGCCGAGCTCAGTGACCATTGCGCGCAGCCCGTGCAGCCGGTCGATGCGCTGGGTTGGCCCGAAGGCGGCGGCGAGCAGATCGAGTTCGGCCACTTCCGGCTGCAGCGCCTGGCGCTGCCCGGGCATACCGCGGACAGTACGGCATACGTGTTGTTCGACCTCGACCAGGGTGCGCGGCCGCGTCAGGTTTTTGTCGGCGATACCGTGCTGATGGGTGGCATCGGCCGCAGCAATTTCGACAGCAGCTCGGCCGCCGATCTGTTTCACTCGCTGCGCCAGCTCGCGGCAACGGTCGGCACGCGCAGCCTGCTTTGTCCCGCGCACGACTACAACAACGAATTCGCCACCACGCTCGCCGCCGAGGCTGCCAACAATCCGCTGCTGGCCAGCGTGCTGGCGACCACGCCGATCAGCGAGGACAGCTTCGTCGATGCCAAGCGCAGCCTGGATGCCGGGCTGGATGATGCGCGCGGCAGCTTGATGATGTGCGGTGCGGTGACTACGACCACACCAGCCGGCCACCCCGCTGTCAGCGAATTCAATCCGGCGCAGTTGCGTCAGTACCTCAATGACCATCCCGAGGCGATCCTGGTCGATGTCCGCGAAGCCTACGAAGGCGCGATGGGCACACTCGAGCCCTTACCCGAGGTGCATGCGCATGGCGTCCCGCTGAGCCGGCTCGCCGACTCGATTCCGAACTGGCTGGCGCATCCCGATCAGCCCCTGGTGTTCTTCTGTCGCAGTGGCAATCGCAGTCAACTGGCCACCCGCTGTCTGCGTCGCCTCGGCCATCCGCGCGCCTATCATCTGCGCGGTGGGCTCGCCCTGTTCGCCTGAGTTTTTCACCGCGCATTCACTTGGACACCCGGCAGGCAATTGTCAGCAATTGTCCGCAGCGAGGCGACCGCTTGGCATAGCTGCAGGCAACGCGCCCTGCATGCAAAAATCAACCCCCTAAAAGTCGCTTGCGCAGACCGCCGCAAGCGGGCACCGTGTCCCGTCATATGAGGGGAAAGAAGATGAATCGATTGCTGTTTTCATGCGCGTTGGGGATTTTGACTCTGGCCAATGTCGCCACCGCCGCCGGCAGTGTCGACGAAGCAAGCCGTCTGGCTGTTGCCGAAAACGGTACGGCACGTGTGCTGGTGATGCTGCACGAGCCCGCCGCCGTGCAGCGCTCCGACGAGAACTTGCTGCTGCGCGTATCCCGTATCGATGACGAAGTCGATTCGGTCCTCGCCGCACTTCCCGCAGGTGCCCAAAAATTACGTCGTCGCTTTCACTCGGTGCCGGGCTTCGCCATCGATGCCGATGCCGTGATGCTCGACGCACTCGATCAGGACGCGCGCGTGCACAGCGTCGGCCTGGATGTTGGCGGCACAGGTTCGGGCGCGGTGGCGCCAGACACCGCCTCGGTGTTGAACCAGGTCAGCCCGCTGTCCGGCCTCGGTCTTGGCGGCACGGGCATGAAAGTCGCCGTCATCGATTCCGGCATCGACACCAACCACAATGATCTGCAGTCGCGCATCGTCGCTCAGCAGTGTTTCTGTTCCGGTGTCGCCGGGTCAGTCGGTTGCTGCCCCAATGGCCTGGATACGCAATCTGGCGCCGGCGCGGCCGAGGACGATCATGGTCATGGCACCAATGTCAGCGGCATTATTCTCGGCAACGGCGGTGTGGCGCCGCGCGGTGCTTTGCCGCAGGCGCAACTGGTGTCGGTGAAGGTGCTCGATGCAAACAACAATTTCTGCTGCGCCTCCGATGTCATTGCCGCAATCGACTGGGTGCGGATCAATCACCCCGATGTCGATGCGGTCAACCTCAGTCTGGGTACCGGCGCGCTGTTTGCTACGGCCTGCGATGCCAGTCCCTCGTTCAATGTGGCGATGTCGACCGCGGTCAACAGCCTGCGCGCGGTCGGCGCAACAGTCACCGCATCGGCTGGCAATCAGGGCTCGAACACCAGCACCAGTTCGCCCGCCTGCATCGCCGCCACCGTCGGTGTCGGCGCAACCTGGGACAGCAATGTTGGCAGCGCCACCATACTCGGCTGCACCGATGCCACAACGGCTGCCAAGCAGGTGACCTGCTTCAGCAATCTCAGCCCTAGCCTCGACATCATGGGAGCCGGCGCCTTCGTCACTTCGACCGGCTTCAATGGCGCCACTTCGACCTTCGCCGGCACCTCGCAGGCAGCGCCGATGGTTGCTGCCTGTGCCGCGGCACTCAAGCAGGCCAGCCCAGGGGCGACGATGAACGAGATCGAAGCGGCACTGAAGGCGGCACCGACCACGGTCAGTTCGCCGCGCAATGGGATCAACTATCCTTTCCTCGACTGTGTCGCCGCGCTCCAGGTCCTGCCCTTGTTCGGCAACGGCTTCGAGTAGGCTGCACGGGCACGAAGCAGCGCGCGACTGCAGGCGGTCAACCGGACCGGCACTCGCGCGTTAACGACTGATCGAGTCCCTGAGATTTTGGAGCCAGCATGAAGTCGAACGCGTCACGCCTGATCCTGACCTCGGTTCTCCTGCTGGCATGGGCGTCCTCGTTACGCGCGGCCGATGTTCTGGTTGAACTCGGCGGCGGCTTCGGCTTCGCCTTCGAACCCTCACATGTGTTCATTGCGCCCGGTGACACGGTGACCTTCCGCAATAACGGCGGTTTTCACAATGTGCGCTCCGACGCGGCCGGGTTTCGCTGCGCCAATGGTTGCGATGGCAGCGGCGGCAATGGCGATGCCAGCGATACCAGCTGGTCGGTGACACGTCGCTTCGATCAGCTCGGCGATTTCGATATCTACTGTGAACCGCACGGCGCGCCCGGCCTCGGCATGGCCGGCGTGATCACCGTTGAAGGCGAAGCTCCGCTCGGCCCCGGCTACAGCGGCACCTGGTACGACCCGGCGCAGAGTGGCCACGGCTTCTTCATCGAGATCCTGCCCGGCAACCAGATGCTGGTCTACTGGTTCACCTTCAGCCCACAGGGCGACCAGGCCTGGTTCGGCGGCGTCGGCCCGATCAGCGGCAGCAGCGCCGTCGTGCGCGGCACCCAGACCACCGGCGGCCGTTTCATCCCCAACTTCGATCCCAGCACCATCGTCCGCAGCGACTGGGGCGAACTGCGTTTCAGCTTCAGCGATTGCCAGACCGGCCGCGTCGACTTCGACTCGATCGCCGGCTACGGCAGCGGCAGCATGAACCTGCGCCGGCTTACCCTGCCCGCAGGTCTCGAGTGTCCGGCCGCGGCTACGGCGCCCTGAGCCCACCGCAAGCGCAGTGGAGTAGGGCGCAATAGCCGAAGGGCATTGCGCCAAACGCTGGCACGATTGGGCGGTGGAGAACGTCAAATCCGGCGCAATGCGCTGCGCTTCGCGCCCGACGTCCTGCAGCGCCCTGATCACGCTGGCAAACCCGTCTGCAACCATTGTCAACGGTTTGCGATCCCCAGCGTTGTTAGGCTGCAACGACCGCGAAGCGAGGGGAATGTCATGCCGAGAACCTGCGGGAGAATTTCCTGGCTACTTTGGATCCTGATCGGTTTCGGGGCTGCCTCGAATCAGCTATCGGCCAGCGGCGTGGCGGCGAACGGAGCGGTCGCCGATCTGTCCAAGGTGGCCACCTATTCAATGGGTGCCGAGGTCAGTGGCACCTGGTATGACCCAAGTCAAAGCGGTCAGGGCTATATCGTTGAGCACATCCTGATCAATGGCAGCCCCTACCTGCTGGTGACCTGGTTTACCTATCTCGACGGCAATGCGCGCTGGTTGTTCGGTGTCGGGCCGGTCATCGGCAACGAGGCA
This sequence comes from Lysobacterales bacterium, assembly GCA_043738015.1. Taxonomy (GTDB): domain Bacteria; phylum Pseudomonadota; class Gammaproteobacteria; order Xanthomonadales; family Ahniellaceae; genus 0-14-3-00-62-12. Next base: position 6,479 of record JAYSZM010000104.1, on the reverse strand, counting down.
CGGATTGGATTGTCGATCAGCTCAGGTGCGGATTTTCCGCCGCAGTTCGTTGCCAGCGAGGCGAGCATCCAGCCCTGGGGCGAGTTGCTGCTGAGCTTCAGCGATGCGAGCCATGGCCAGGCCAGCTGGACCAGCAGCTACGCCGGTTTCAACAATGGTGCGATGCCGCTGAATCGACTGACCACGCCAGCGACCGCGCTGGAGTCGCCGACCACCGGCATCGCCGGTTGTCATAGCGGCGCCTGGTACGACCCGGCGCAGAGCGGCCACGGTGTCTATGTCGAAGTGCTCGGCAGCGGCGCCAGCCGCCAGATGCTGGCCATCTGGTATGCCTATCTCGATGGCGCGCAGCGCTGGATGACGGCGACCGGACCGATCCAGGGCAACACCGCCACGCTCAATGCAACCATCACGCGGGGTGCGGATTTTTCGCCGGCGTTCAATGCGGCCGATGTCATCCGCGAGCCCTGGGGCACGATGACGTTCACCAGCATCGATGGCCAGCGTGCGACCTGGCAGTGGAACAGCACGGTGCCCGGCTTTGGCAGTGGCAGCATGAATCTGACGCGGCTGACGGGCCTCAGCGGCCGCGATTGCGCGCCCGCAGACGACGCCAAGGCGGCGCGCTTCCTGACCCAGGCCAGCTATGGACCAACCGTCGCCAGTGTCGCCGAGCTGCGCAGTCTCGGTTATGCCGGCTGGATCGCCGCGCAGAAGGCGCAGCCGATTACCCTGCAGCGACCGACCATCGAGCAGCAGATCGCCACCCAGGTGCTGACCGATCCGCGCAATGCCCAGTTCTACAGTGCCTATCGTGTCGAACGCTGGTTCAATACTGCGGTCAACGCACCGGATCAGTTGCGTCAGCGCATGGCATTCGCGCTATCGCAGATCCTGGTGATCTCCGACGTGGGTGTGCTGGCCAACCATCCAATCGGCGTTGCCGAATACAACGACATCCTGCTCCGCCACGCGTTCGGCAACTACCGCGACCTGCTGCGCGAGGTGACCTTGAGTCCGGTGATGGGGGGTTTTCTGACCAGCCTGCGCAATCAGAAAACCGACTGGACCCTCAGTGACAGCGGCAGCCTGGTGCCAGGCCTGATCGCGCCGGATGAAAACTACGCACGCGAAGTGATGCAGCTGTTCTCGATCGGCCTGATCGAGCGCAACCGCGACTTTTCTCCGCTGCTGGTCAACAACCAGACGGTGCCGACCTACACCCAGCCGACCGTCACTGATAACGCCAAGGTGCTGACCGGCTGGGCCTACGCCTGCAGCGGGCCGGCCACCGTCGGTACGATCAATATCAATCGCAACTGCGGTGGTTGTGTCGGCAGTGCATGCAATTTCTCATCGACTCTGTTCTTCTCCAATCCCGCGCGCTACGCCGTACCCGGCATCGTCACCGCGCTGGCGCATCCGGATTCGTATCGGCCGATGGTCTGCTATCCGCGCTATGCCGACACCGGACGCTCGGCCACTTCGAGCAATGGCTACGCTGTGTTGCCAGCGCCCGATGACAGCAAGGAACTGGTCGCGGGCGTCACCGTGTCACCGAGTACCGTGGCCTGCCATGCCGGCACGCCGGCGAGCGATCAGGCGACCTGCCTGAACTACTGCAGCAATCAGATCGATACCCTGATCGATGCGCTGTTTCTGCATCCGAACGCGGGACCGATGCTGGCGCGCCAGTTGATCCAGCGCCTGACCACCAGCAATCCGTCGCCGAGTTATATCGACCGCGTGGCCGCGGTATTCGAGGACGATGGCACTGGCGTGCGCGGCAACCTCGGTGCGATGGCGGCGGCGATTCTGCTCGATCCCGAGGCGAGCAGCGCGCTGCCGGCTGCCAATTTTGGCAAGATCCGCGAGCCCCTGCTGCGTCTGGTGGCGATCTGGCGCGCGTTTGGCGTGCAGGCTGGTGGTGGTGTCTACGGCCTGTACAACCCCGAGCGCGCCTACGCCCAGCGGCCGCTCGGTGCGGCCTCGGTATTCAACTTCTATTCGCCCGACTACCAGCAGCCCGGTGAGATCGCCGACGCCGGCCTGGTCGCCCCGGAGTTCCAGATCCTCGATGAGTCGACCGCGATCACCACCTCGGATGATCTCTGGCGCCGCGTCTTTGCCGGTTACAGCACCGGTAACGCGAGCACGACGACGTTCGGCACGCCGGCGCAGGGTGCCTATCTGCCATCGTCGGAGATCGATGCGCTGCCAGCGGATTCGGCTGGCCTGGTCGAGGCGCTGAATCAGAAAATGATGTTCGGCGCGATGAGCGCGACGATGAAATCCAAATTGGTCGCCCTGCTCGATGGCGCCATGGCCGGTGCCGACAAGCGCCGCAAGGCACTCGACCTGATCCATCTGATCGCGATCTCGCCCGAATTCGCGCTGCAACACTGAGGACCTCGCCATGGCCAATCATCATCCATCCGATCGTCGCCACTTCATCCGTCAACTCGGCGGCAGCTTCGCGCTCGGCTCGGTTGCCAGCCTGCTGCCGCAACTGATGTTGACGCCGCGCGCTGCCGCGGCCGCCAAGGGCGGCGGCTATCGCGCCCTGGTCTGCGTCTATCTGGCCGGTGCCAACGATTCCTACAACTGGCTGGTGCCGCGCGATTCGGAAAGTGCAGGCAGCCGCTACGACGTTTATCGCAGTAGTCGCGGCGGTGTCTACTCGAGCGGCAATACCAGTGGACTGGCGCTGGCCTTCAATGATCTGCTGCCGATCACGCCGAGCAATTCGAGCAGTGCCTACGGCCTGCATCCTTCGAGCACCGACTTCTCGGCGGTCAGCGGCGCCAGCAGCCAGGCGCACAGCGGCTTGCACACACTGTTCAATCAGGGCAAAGCCGCCTTCGTCTGCAATAGCGGACCTCTGGTGCAACCGATCAGCAAGACCGAGTACGACAATGGCTTGCCGCGACCCGCACAACTGTTCTCGCACAACGACCAGGAACTGCAATGGCATCTTGGCATGGCGGCGCCGAACGACCCGATGTCACGCTTTGGCTGGGGCGGCCGGGTTGCCAAATTGACCGCAGGCGGCGCGTTGCCGAACGGGCTTTCGCCGACGCTATCGCTTGCCGGCGCCTCGCGCTTTTTGATCGGCGACCAGATCATGCCGTATCAACTTTCCAGTGGCGGCATCAATCTGATCGACAATTACACCGCAGGAGTGACCGACAGCAACTACTCCAGTCAGCGCCGCGCCCTGCTCAATGATCTGCTCGATGACAGCTACAATCATCCGTTCTCGCGCGAGTATGCGCGCGTGGTCAAGCGCTCGCTCGAAGTGGGTGAGAGCCTGTCCGGTCTGCTCGAAGCCAGTGACGGCAGCGGCAATGTCAGCGCGGTGTTTCCGGAGGGCAATACGCTGGCCGATCAGCTGAAGATGGTCGCGCGGATGATCAAGGTCAGTCGCGCCGCGTTCTCGGCGCAGCGTCAGGTCTACTATGTGCGGCTCGGCGGTTTCGATCTGCACTCGGGCATGTTCGTCGCGGGCGGGTCGGTCGCGAGCACCGGCCATGGCGAGTTGCTGACTACACTGAATCAGGGGCTCGGCGCGTTCTGGACAGCGCTCGGCGAAATCGGCGCGCAGAGTGAGGTGACCACCTTTACCATGAGCGATTTTGCGCGCACCTTGAGCGGCAATGGCAGTGGTTCCGACCATGCCTGGGGCGGCAATCTGCTCGTGCTCGGCGATTCAGTGCGCGGCGGGCAGCTGTATGGCAAGTATCCGAACCTCTTGCTCAATGCCAACGACAACACCGGCACCGACTGGAGTTTCTCGCGCGGCCAGTACATCCCGACGACCTCGGTCGATCAGGTCGCCGCCACTCTGGCACGCTGGATGGGCGTCACCGACAGCAGCGCCCTCGGTGCAATTTTCCCCTTGCTCGACCATTTCAACAGCAGCGACCTTGGCTTCATGAACGCCTGAGCTGAGCTCCTTGCAGAGGTGCTCGTTTGGACGCGCGCTCCCGCGCGACTGCTGTGGCTTTCGCTCAGCGGATTCGTATCCCTCGCCAATCCACCAAGCCAACCAGGCGCCGCAGGAGCGGCGCCCTCCAGGATGTCGCTCGATAGGGGACGCGCGCTCCCGCGCGACTGCTGTGGCTTTCGCTCAGCGGATTCGTACCCTCCGGCAACTCACTGGCCCAACCAGGCGCCGCAGGAGCGGCGCCCTCCAACATGTCGCTCGCTGGGGGACGCGCGCTCCCGCGCGACTGCTTTGGCTGTCGCTCAATGGATTCGTAGCCCTCGCCAGTCCACTGGACCAACCAGGCGCCGCAGGAGCGGCGCCCTCCAACACGCCCTCCGCTAGCCTTCCGGCCGCGCCGAGGAATGATGGCTGGTGATGAACCAGTCGCGACCATCAAAGCGATAACTGTAGGTGTAGCGTGCGCGTACTGTTTTGCCGTCGGCGCGATACTTGAAACTGTACAGCCCGGTATCGACCGCGGTCCGGCAATCGATATCGATCCAGCGCCAGTCGATCGTGCCGACCGGTCGGTGGGTGAGAAAAGTCTTGAAGTAATCCTTTTTCTCGTCGCGGCTGATGCGCGGCCCGTTCTTCAACGTAGGCAACAGCACCGAACCCTCGGCGTAGCGATCCAGCACCGCGTCCATGTCCTCATCGGTGAGCGCCTTGTTCCAGCGATCAAACAGCGCGGCGATCTGGTCGCGGTTGACCGGCACACAGGCTTCTGCGGCAGGTGCTGAATCTTTTGAGGTGTGCTGGGCACAGGCGGCGAGCAGCAGAACCAAAAGGGGTGAGAGATGACGCGCTTTCATCGCGGGACTCCTCAGGGTTGAGATCGAATGCTAGCGCGAATCGGTTTCGCCGGATGCAGGTGCCGCGGCAAAATCACCCAGATTGGCCATCGCCTCCGGGTTCTGCGGCCAGACTGCCAGCGCGCAATTCAAAGCGGTCGTCGACTCAGCGCGCCTTCCCTCGGCCTGCAGTGCCACGCCAAGATTATTCCAGGCGCGACTCAGATTGCGCTTCACGGCATCGTTCGGCATCGCCAGGCTGAGCACTTCGAGCGCCTGGATGGCAGCACGCGGTGCAGCGGCCTGCAGCGCCGAATTGGCATGGGTCACCAGCACGCGGCGCAAGTCACCAAGCTCGCCGCCATAGACCGCCTGATCGAGTGGGCTCATCGTCTGCAGATGTTGCTGCCAGGTCTGCCGGTAGATTTCCTCCAGCGCGGCAACAAAGCGCCGCCCATCGCAGAGGCTGGACTGACGCACACGCTCGCGCAAGGCCTTGCGCCAGGACGCGGCCTGACGCAGCGGATTATTGGCCAGGGCAATGCCGATCTGCACGAAGGCCTCGGCGTCGGCAGCGATCCATTCGTCGAGTTCGAGTGTATGCAGGATGCTCGCACTCGAGCGCGCGTGTGGCAGAACACCCGGCTCGGTGATCACCGGCACGCCGGCCCAGAGACAGTCGAGTGTGCTGGTCGCGCCACTGAAGACCAAGGGATCGAGCGCGATATCGATACCAGCCAGCAGTTGCTGGAACTCGGCTTCGCCAACACGACCGAGCAAGTCGACGCGCGCATGCAAGGACGCCGGCAGCGCATCGAGTACGCGATGGCGGGCACCTTCGCCCGCAATTCCGATCAGGCGCAGGCGCGCCTCGGGCAGCGCCTCAAGCAGGGCTGCGGCGCGCGCCAACAAGGCGTTCGATATCTTGCTGGCCACATTGATGATGCCGAACACTGGCGCAGCGCGCGCCGGCTGCGGCGTCGGCTCGGTCTCGTGCGGCAACCAGCACCACTGGGCGAACGGCAGCCGCAGCACGGATTCGGTGTTCAGCGTCGGCCAATCCGGATCGATCGGATCGGTCACCGCATCGGCAATCCGACCATCGATCGCGGCGACGCCAGTTGTCGCCACATAGTCGAGCCAAGTCATCTGCAGCGGCGCCGGTCGATAGGCGAGCGCGCCCAGCACATGACCCACACCATGCCCACACAGATCGATGGCGATATCGATCTCGAACATCGCCAGCGTGCGTGCCAGCGCGCGATCATCGCTGTCGCTGGCATGCAGATGCTGCACCTGGGGCAGCGCGCGCGCCGCTGCCGCCACTTCCTCGCTGCGTGCGCTGCGATAGACAAACAGCACGTCGCACTCGCTATTGCGGTGGTGCCGCGCCAGCACCGGAATGAAGCGATTCAGTGCGGTATGCGCATCCACGCCAAGATAGGCGATGCGCAGGCGCCGGTCGGCGCGTCCATCACGCAGCCGCCAAGCGTAGAGCTGGCCGCGATCGGGCGCGAAGTCGCGGCCCCAGGCCCGATGCATATCGACAAAGCGCAACGGATCGGTCGGTTCGCGTAGTTTTTCCAGAATCAGCGCGTTCTGCCGGATCGTTGCATCCATCGGCGCCAGTGCCACGGCTTCGGCGACGCAGGCCAGTGCCTCGTCGGCGCGCCCTTGCAACGCCAGACTGACCGCCAGTT
>JAYSZM010000103.1:0-3643 GCA_043738015.1 Lysobacterales bacterium | reverse complement strand
AAACGGGCCCTTGCTGCGCCCGCCCAGGAACAGCGCCTCATCGACGCGGACACCCCATTCGCGCAGGGTCAGGATCACCCGTTTGTGGGCAGGCGCGGACCGCGCGGTAACCAAGGCGGTGCGGATCGGCGAATCTTCGATCGGGAATGCTGCCTGCAGTCGGTGCAAGGCGTCGAGAAAGCCACGAAATGGACCACCCGACAGCGGGACCGCAGCCTGTTCCATTTCGTTGCGACTGAACGCGGCCAAGCCCTGTTCATGGCTGATGCGCTCGGACTCATCGGAAAACAGCACCGCGTCGCCATCGAAGGCGATGCGCAATTGATCCTGCCTTGATGCTGCCGCCCGGCCAGGCAGAATGGTCGCAGCGGCGACCCCCGCGTTGAGGGCGTTCTGCACGTCTTCGGCATTGCTCGACAGGAAAAGATCGGCGCCAAACGGATGCACATAGGGCCAAGTCGGCGATCCATTGGTGAACGCGGCGCGGATGATATCCAGGCCGTAGTGCTCGATGGCATTGAAGATGCGCAGGCCGGTGTCGGAGGAATTGCGTGACAGCAGGATCACTTCGATTTTCGGGGCCTGCGCGCTGCGGCCATTCAAGCGCAGCAGCTTCTGCACCAGATGGAAGGCGATGCCGGGCTCAAGCAGATCGTTCTCGTGCTCGACCTGGAAGCTTCGGTACGCATCCAACCCTTCGCGCTCGAACAGATGATGGCTTTCCTGCAGATCGAACAAGGCGCGCGACGAGATCGCAACGACAAAGCGATTGTCGATCGTACTGTCCGACGCTGCCGGGATCGCCTGCTGATTCATTCGAATCCGTCTGAAAAGGAACCCAGGCTCAGTGCGCGCTGGTAAGCCGCCAGCGCATCGACCAGGCCATAGCCGGTGAACGGGTTCGGCCGCAAAGATCCGGTCGCACCGTTGCAACTGCCGGCCTGCGGCAAGGGCAATGCGCTCTGCTGCAAAATGTCGCGGACGGCCGGCGGATCGTTCAGCAGTTCCGGAAAGGCGCTCATCAGCAATGCTGCGACGCCGGCGACATGCGGGCCGGCCATGCTGGTGCCGCTGAAGGCACTGCTGTAGCCGGTACCGGGAATCGTGGAACAAACCGAACTGCCGGGCGCCGAGATATCCGGCTTCATCCGATTGCTGCCATCGGCGGTAACCAGGCCACGCGAACTGCTGCCGCTCAGCGCATTGTTTGCGGCTGTAGTGGTCCAGGCGACCGTCAGCGAATTCGAGTACATCGCCGCTGGCGTATTGATCGAGCCACATCCAGACGAACCCGAATTGCCCGCCGAAACGACAACGAGCACGCCGGCCGCGGTCAGATTGTTGACCGCGGTATCCATCTGCGACCAATTGGCCGCGGTGCAACCTTCCGCGGTCGGACAACCCCAGGAGTTGTTGATCACGTGCGGTGCCTTGCTCGGATCGGGATTCTGGTTGGCCAGATCGGTCGGCGCCAGAAACCAGTCGAAGCATTCAAGATAGGTCGAGGGCGTGCCATCACCCTCCTCCATATTGCGACAGCCGATCCATTGCGCGTCGGGGGCGACACCGACGGTAAAGCCATTGCTGTCGTCCTGGCCAACCATCGTGCCCATGGTATGCGTGCCATGGTTATTGTCATCACAGGGCGCCTGCATATCCAGGCCGCAACTGTTGCTGCCACTGCCAATCAAGTTGCGAATCGCGTCATGCCAATTGTAGGCGTGCTGCACCGTCGGGCCATTGCCGCGGTACTGGGCAAGCAGCGCCGGATGATCGAAGTCGTAGCCGGTGTCCTGCCCGGCAACCACGACGCCTTGCCCGCGAAAACCCAGCGCCCAGACATCGTCGGCATTGACGCGCTGAATGCCCCAGGTAGTCGTATTGGTGCCTGTGCAGGCATCCTTCGCGGCGTCGGCGCCGGGCAGTCGATTGCGGATGACGCGATCATCGGCGAGGTAGCGAACATCACTGCGCGCGGAAAGTTCGACAAGTTGCGCGGAGCTCAGCTCGGCCGCAATGGCATTGAGCACGGTAAAACTGCGATACGCAATTCCCTGCGCGCGCAACCATGCTTCGATGGGTGCCTGTGAAGACCGAGCCGCAACGGACAAATCGGCATAAGTCTGACGAAGCCTTTGATCACGTGGCAGCGCCGAACGTGGCAGCGACAATTTTCCGGAGTCGGACCTGGGTTCGATGAGCACGCGCACCAGCTGCTTGGACTTTCGGTTCAACGCCGCACTGATCCCGGGATCCATGCCAGCACGTGCATGACCGGATGCCTCGGGCTGTGCAGCGAACGCGCTGCCCGCGGCGGCCCAGAACACGGAGGCGATCAACAAGCTGGCAAAAGGCTGGGGTTGCGCGCGCGCAATTCGACTTGGGCTAGAGCATGAATTGTTCATTGATGATGCGATCTTCCAGTTTGTGTTCAGGGTCAAACAACAGCGTGACGGTGCGTTCGCGCGATTCGCGGATGGTGACCTCGACGACATCACGCACTTCGTTGGCATCGGCGGTGGCACTGACTGGTCGCTTGTAATGATCAAGGATTTCCAGCTTGACCTCGACATGTGCCGGCAGGATCGCGCCGCGCCATCGTCGCGGCCGGAACGGCGAGATCGGCGTCAGGGCCAACAGACGGCTGTCGAGCGGCAGGATCGGGCCAAACGCCGAGAGATTGTAAGCGGTACTACCGGCCGGCGTCGCCAGCAGCAGTCCATCGCAGATCAACTCCGATATTTTCTCCGAGCCATTGAGCAGGATGCGCATATGCGCAGCCTGCTTCGTCTGGCGCAGCAGGGAGACTTCATTGAATGCCACTGCCTCGATGGTCGAACCGGAGTCGGAAACCACACTCATTTCCAGCGGACGGAGCAAGGTCGCCTCGGCACGATCCAGGCGCGCCAGCAGGTCATCGGGTCGCCAGGCATTCATCAGAAACCCGACGCTGCCGAGTTTCATGCCGAACACCGGCTTGGCGCGCTCGCGGTATCGGTGCAGGGTCTGCAGCATGAAGCCGTCCCCGCCCAGCGCGACAATCACATCGGCATCCGCCGGGCTGTGATCACCGTACGCGGCCTGCATCGCGGTCAGGGCCGATTGGGCTTCCTCGGAACGGCTGGCAACAAAAGCGATACGTCGATTCATGGGCTCAGAATGCCGCATGTTGTGGCGAGGCGCCAGCCATTCAGGCGCGGCACTGCGTCGGCGCATCCGCCATCACACCGGCAGCGATTCCGGCACCGCAATCCGCGCAGTTTGGATCAGCGCGAAAGCGCAATTCGCGAAATGACCCGGCAAGTCCATCAAAACACTGCAGTCGACCGATCAGAGGCGTACCGATACCCAGCAGCAGTTTCAGCGCCTCGTTGGCCTGCAAGGTACCGACGACGCCCGGAAGCACACCGAGCACACCTGCCTCGGCGCAGTTGGGCGCCTCTCCCGCCCCAGGCGGCTGAGCGAACAGGCAGCGATAGCAGGGCGCGATGCCGCGGTTGAAATGCGGCGCAAACACACTGACCTGACCCTCGAACTGCTGCACGCCGCCATAGACCCAGGGCACCTCGGCCCGGATGCAGGCCGCGTTGATCAGATAACGGGTGGGGAAATTGTCGGCACCATCGATCACGACAGCACAGCC
>JAYSZM010000102.1:0-1551 GCA_043738015.1 Lysobacterales bacterium | reverse complement strand
CCGATGGCGCGCAGGCCGATGCCGCCTATTTCAACAGCAGCGATAATCACGCCATCGCCTGGCGCATCGATGGCAGCGAACTCGGCGACAGCACGAGTGCGATCTACATCGCCTACAACGGCTGGTCGGGTAATGTGAATTACAGCCTGCCCTGGCCCGGCAACGGCAAAAGCTGGTACCGGGTCACTGACACCGCCAGCTGGAACGAAGGCCCGAATGCGGTCAATCTGCCAGGCAGCGAAGCCTGGATCGGTGGCGAGGGCACGGTCTATGGTCTGCAGGGACGCTCGGTGCTGCTGTTGATCGCGAAGTAGCGCTGACCTGCGGCTGAGCGCGTGGCGCAGCCTGCGTCACGCACCGATCGGCCATCACATACAGCGTGCGGACATGTTCAGACATACGCCGCAAGGCCCGGCTTGGTATCCTGCCGGAATGAAACTGATCCGATTCAACGCTTCGATCGCGGAACGCTTCCGTGGTTTTCTGCCCGTGGTCATCGATGTCGAGACCGGCGGCTTCGACGCTGAGCGCGATGCCCTGCTCGAAATCGCCGCGGCACCGATCCTGATGAATGAGCATGGCGAAGTCGTTCGCGCCGAGACCGTCAGCACCCATGTCGTGCCCTTCCCCGGATCCAACATCGATCCGCGCGCGCTCGAAATCACCGGCATCGATCCAACCCATCCGTTTCGCGCGGCACTCGAAGAGCGCGAGGCACTGGATCTGATCTTCCGCCCGATCCGCAGCCTGATGAAGCAGACCGGCTGCAATCGCGCTGTCCTGGTCGGCCACAACGCGCACTTCGATCTCGGCTTTCTCAACGCAGCGATCCGCCGCAGCGGCCATAAGCGCTCGCCCTTCCATCCGTTCAGCTGTCTCGACACCGTCTCGCTCGGCGGACTCGCGCTCGGCCAGACCGTACTCAGCAAAGCGGTATTCACCTCGGGCATGCCCTGGAACAGCGACGAAGCGCATTCCGCGGTGTACGACACCGAACGCACCGCCGATCTGTTCTGCGCCATCATCAACCAGTGGAAATCCTTCGTTGATGCCGCGCCCGGCGCCAGCACAGCCGTCGCCAGTGCCGCCATTACCAACGAAGACGACAGCGCCCTCGCTGCCGTACTCGATGCCGAGACCGGAGGCTAAGCTCATGCCGATCTACGAATACGTACCCACTGGCGCTGATTGCGCGCACTGCCGCGGTCGCTTCGAAGCCTTCCAGCACCTCAGCGAACCCGAACTGCGCGCCTGCCCCGAATGCGGAAACCCCTGCATCCGGGTGATCTCCGCCTCCAATTTTTCGATCAGTGGCGGTCATCATCTGAAGGAAAGCAAGATTGCCGAGAAGGGTTTCACCCAGTACCGCAAAGTCGAAAAAGGCAAATACGAAAAAACCGCCGGAAAGGGTCCGGACATGATCAATTCGGATTGATCATCGTTGCCGTTCCTCCTTCTCCCGCCTGCGGGAGAAGGGCCGGGGATGAGGGCAACACTACGATGCCGATCAGTCGTCGCCAGAACTTTAGGATGTGCTGAGGCCGCAGGCTG
>JAYSZM010000101.1:0-1555 GCA_043738015.1 Lysobacterales bacterium | reverse complement strand
GCGAGATTGGTGGGGTAAAGCGCAGGATGGTGGTGAGATTTCACTTGCACTACTAAGATAGTAAATTTTTGCTGGGTATGTCCACCCCTCCCAGGCCTGATTTATCCGTCTATTCCATCATCTTTCGAGTCCTGCCGCGTCAGTGGTTGCGGCAGCGTGTACATGGCCCGGCCCAGGTCATGCTGGCGCTCATGCTTGGTGCTGGGCGGAACATTCGCAGCTATCGTTCGGTGCTCGAAGAGATGTTCGATCGCCTTGGTCAGGGGCTCGGTTGGATCCGGGTGCCATCGGCCTCTGGATTCGCGCAGGCGCGCCGTCGCTTGCCGTCCAAAGACTGTATCGCCGCCTTCCACACGGTTCTGAGTCAGTGCGCCAGCCGAGCTCCCGCGTCGACGCTGGCGTTTGGTCATCACCGCTTGCTGGCAGTGGACGGCACGAAGGTACTGCTGCCGGTCGCCAAGAAGTTGTGCGCCCATTTCGGCTGTCCCGGCGGGGGCAATGGGACGAGTTTGGCGCCGCAGGCGTCGCTGACCATCCTGTGGGAGATCGGCGCCAATCGTCCGCTCGACTGGCGCATGGAGCCGAACCGGCATTCTGAACGCGTGGCTCTGCTGCAGATGCTGGGCAACATCACGCGAGACGATCTGCTGCTCGTCGATCGCGGGCTGATCTCGCGCGCACTGGTCATGCACTTGCTTGGGAAGCAGGCGCATCTGCTCGCCCGGGCAACGGTCGGGCGTGGTGGACTGAGTGAGGTTGCGCATTTCGTCGCTACCGGTGGCGATGATCTGACCGTACCCCTGGAAGGGCGGGAAACACAGCGGATTGATGGTGACCAGCGACCCCGGATCCGACTGCTGCGATTGACCTTGCCGGATGGCCAGTCCGCCGTCTTCGTAACCACCCTGCTCGACCCGGAGCGGTATCCGGCCAACGAGCTGCTCGCGCTCTACACCGCGCGCTGGCGCATCGAAACCGCCATCCGTGAGTTCAAGCTCCTGCAGGGATTGGAGCACCTGCGGGCCACCTACCCCGAGGGCATTCAGCAGGAGGTCTGTGCCCTCATGCTCTATGCGCTGCTCGAGAGCGAGATCGAACTCAACGCTCTTGCGTGGCATGCCGACGCCAACGGGCCCGCAGTCGTGAAGACGGCACGCCCCAGGGAAAATGCGGACGGTTCTCTGACCGAAACGACTTCCGTTCAGGTCGCCCGCCATCCCTATCGCTTCTGCCGACGCATCGTCTCCGACTTCGTCATCTATCTGATGATCGCCGCCATCGAGGATCCTACCCGGCTCCCCGCCGTCTTCGAGCGAGCCCTCGACAGCCTGTGGAGATACCGCCAACGAGTGCGGCCGAACCGATCGTTCCCGCGCGTCGCCAAATCGCCAGCATCACGGTGGGGGCACTCCTGGGGAAGCGATTCCGCCGGAAGGGCGCACTAACTTCACGCCATTGGGCAGGGCCCCAAGTGATCCCGCAGCTGGGTCACTCTCGCCTGATTTCTACGTTTCAAGCGTTGGGTGGTAGCGGCGCTTGCGGTTCGCCTCGTCGT
>JAYSZM010000100.1:0-16872 GCA_043738015.1 Lysobacterales bacterium | reverse complement strand
ACTCGTTCGAATTCAGTCACCGGCAGCGTTTTGGCCGGCACTGGTCGCTTGCGGCCGACCTGCGTGATGTCTCCGACGACCGCTATTTCGAGGATTTCGGCGACTCGCTGAGCTCGGTTGCGACCAGCCTGCTGCCCTCTTCGGCCTATGTCAGCGGTCGCGGCAATGGCTGGAGCCTGAGCTTCGGCGGCGATCGTGTCGAGATCACCGACCCACGCTTCCAGGCTGGTGCCGAGCCCTATCGGCGCCTGCCCCGTGTGACCGGCACGCTGAGCTCGACCAATCTGCGCGGGCCGCTGATCGGCATCGATGCGGAGTGGGTGCGCTTCGCCAAGACCGACTATGTCGGTGCTGACCGCTACGACCTCACACCCTGGATCACCTGGCCGCTGGAAGGGGCCAGCTGGTTTCTGCACCCGCGCTACGCCTACCGCAGCACCGGATACAAACTCGACGCCGGCAGCGATCGCAACCTCAGTCGTACCGTCCCGATCGCCAGCCTGGATGCCGGGCTGATTTTCGAACGCACCTGGGGCAGCGACGGATTCACCCAGACGCTGGAGCCGCGGCTGTACGGCCTGCATGTGCCCTATCGCGATCAGGATGACCTGCCGTTGTTCGACACCCAGGAGCTGACCTTCGGCTTCGCCCAACTGTTCCGCGACAACGTCTATACCGGCGCCGACCGCCAGGTTGATGCCAGCCAGGTCGCGCTCGCCCTGAGTTCGCGCCTGCTCGACAACAATGGCCTGGAGCGTGCCCGATTCGGCATCGGGCAGATTCACTACTTTGATCAGCCCAGAGTAGCCCTGCCGGGTTCTCTCCCGCGCAGCGTTTCAGGATCTGCCTACGTAGCCGAACTCGGTGTTGCGCTCAATGAGCGCTGGTCGTTCGATGTTGCCCAGCAGTGGGATCCCGAAATCGACCACAGCATCCTTGGGTCGGCCCGGGTCCACTACAAATTCGACAACGGCAGCGCGGTCAACCTCGCCTATCGCTATCGGCGCAATCTGCTCGAACAAGTTGATTTCTCCACGTCGATAGCACTGAATGAACGCTGGAAGCTGGTCACCCGACTCAACCGAAGCCTGCGCGATGACTCCCTGCTTGAGGCCTTCGGCGGATTCGAGTACGAGACCTGCTGCTACGCCGTCCGCGTGCTCGGCCGTCGCTATGTGCGCAACCTCGAAGGTGAGCTCAACAATGCCATCTTCTTCGAGCTGGAACTCAAGGGTCTGGCACGGATCGGTCGCGACACCGAGGACTTTCTGCAGCGTGCTATTCTGGGTTATCGATGATTCATGCCGGTGCTGCTGTCATGTGCCCCGGCCCCTTCCGGAACCGATTTCGAATGAAACAACTGAGTCTGCTGTTCGCCCTGGCCAACTGTCTGGCCGCCCCACTCGCCCTCGCCCAAGCCATCCCGGTCGAAAAACTCGACAAGATTGTCGCCGTTGTCGATGAGGACGTGATCCTGCAGAGCGAACTCGACCGCGCCGTGTCCAATATCCTCGCCCAGGCACAGAGCTCCGGCCAACTGCCGCCGCGAGATGTGATCGAAAAACAGGTGCTTGACCGGCTGATTCTGAGTCGTGTCCAGATCGAACGCGCAACCTCGACCGGCATCCAGGTTGGCGACGTCGAAGTCGATCAGGCGGTAGGCCGCATCGCGACCCAGAATCAGATGAACCTGGATCAGCTGCGGCAGTCGCTAGAGCGCGACGGCTTCAGTTTTGACGAGTTCCGCAAGACCATGCGAGACGAGCTGACTGTGCAGCGTTTCCGCCAGCGCTACGTGCAATCCCGCGTGCAGGTCACCGACACCGAAATCGATATCCTGCTCGCCAGCGACAGCCTGAAGACCGGCGAAGTACGCCTTCAGCACATCCTGGTCGGCGTGCCCGATGGATCGCGCCCGGACCAGGTCCAGGCCGGCCGCGAGAAAGCCGAACGCGTGGTGCGTGAAGTTTCCGCCGGGCTCACCTTCGAGCAGGCCGCCATCAAGTATTCCGAAGGTCAGCAGGCGCTCGAGGGCGGCGATCTCGGCTGGCGACGCTACGAGGAAGTGCCTACAGCATTTTCCGATCTGGTCGCCGGTATGAAAAAGGGTGACGTCTCGCAGCCGATTCGTGGTCCCAATGGATTTCACATCATCCGTGTTGCCGACCAGCGCGAAGACAACAGCGCCAAGGCGATCCGTGAATACCGCGCCAGCCATATCGTGGTGCAGCCGAGCGAGCTGATGACCGAAGATCAGGCCATCGTACGCATCAATAAACTACGCGACCAGGCAATCGCCGGCGCCGATTTCGCCGAACTCGCCCGCAAGCACTCGCAGGACGAGAACACCGCCAACCTCGGTGGCGATCTCGATTGGTTCGTCGCCGGCGAGTACGGTCAGCGCGTCACCCAAGTGGTCGAATCACTGAAGAACAATGAAATCTCCGAACCCTTCCGCACCGAACTCGGCTGGCACATCCTCAAGCGCGTTGACGTGCGCGAGCGTGATCGCACCGAAGAATATCTGCGCGCCCAAGCCCGCGAAGCCATCATGCGCCGCAAGGGCGAAGAAGAGTTCGACAACTTCCTGCGCCAGATCCGCGCCGAAGCCTACATAGAAAACCGATTGGGGGGGTAAGGCCCGCTTCGCGCAGCGAACGCGTGGCACAGCCACGCGAGGGCCGCACGCACGCGCATGGATGCGCGGGCCGGCGCCCTGCACCAGGGATGGTTCCTGCCCCGCATCCAAACGAAACCCGCCAAGCCCCCAGGCACCGTCGGGCGAGCCGAACGCACGCGCATGGCGAGGGCATGGCGAGGGCATGGATGCCCGAGGTACGAGCCCAAGGATGGGCGAGGTAGAGCAACGCAGGAGCAGTTGCCGGCGAGGGCATGGCGAGGGCATGGATGCCCGAGGTAGAGCAATGCAGGAGCAATTGCCGGATGCCCGAGGTACGAGCCCAAGGATGGGCGAGGTAGAGCAATGCAGGAGCAATTGCCGGCGAGGGCAGTGCCGTTGTCCCCTCGGGGACAACCGCAGGGTCAAGTGCATCGGAGCAATACCGGTTCCACGACCGCGGTTTTAACCGACCCCGCCAACGAGCCCGCATCCCGCCCTACGCGCGCAGACACGGCAATGCGACACTAGGCACTGAACCGGTCGGCACGCGGCAACCCCATGAGCATTCCCGTCATTGCGATCACGGCAGGCGAACCCGCCGGTATCGGGCCTGAACTTCTGGTCCGACTGGCGCAGCTTGAATGGGATGCGACCCTGGTGGCCATCGCCAGTCGCAGCGTCTTGCAGCGCGCGGCGACAGCGCTCAAGACTCCGTTACGGCTCACCGACTTCGATCCGAGCAATGCACCTACTCGGCATATCCCCGGCCATTTGGAACTGATCGATATCGATCTCCCCGGTTCGCACGAATTCGGCATCCTGAATCCGGCGAACGCAAAACATGTCATCGCGATGCTGCGGCGTGCAGCCAGCGGCGCCGCAACGGGCGAGTTCGCTGCCGTGGTGACGGCGCCAGTACACAAGGCCGTGATCAATGAAGGCGGCATTGCGTTCACTGGTCATACCGAGTTTTTTGCTAGCGAGGCCGGATGCGACGTCGTGATGCTGCTGGCAGCGGGCGAACTCCGCGTCGCACTGGCGACGACGCACCTACCGCTTGCCAGCGTTCCGGCAGCGATCCGACACGATGCGCTGACCCGGACGCTGCGCATCCTGCATGCCGACCTGATCAGCAAATTCGCCATTGCGCAGCCGCGCATCATGGTGCTCGGCCTCAATCCGCATGCAGGAGAAAACGGGCATCTGGGTCGCGAGGAAATCGACGTGATCATTCCGGTGCTCGATCAACTGCGTACCGAGGGCATGCAACTGCGTGGCCCGCTACCGGCCGACACTGGTTTCCTGCCGCGCGAACTCGCACGCTGCGATGCCGTGCTCGCGATGTATCACGATCAGGGCCTGCCGGTGCTGAAGCACGCGGGCTTCGGCGAGGCGGTGAACATCACCCTGGGCCTGCCATGGATCAGGACTTCAGTTGATCATGGCACAGCGCTCGACCTCGCCGGCAGCGGACGCGCCGACGCCGGCAGTCTGATCGCCGCAACTCAACTCGCCATCCAGTTGGCCAACACCCGCAAACCGGAGATCAGGTGAGCAGAGGCAAGCACGTACCCCGCAAACGCTT
Source organism: Lysobacterales bacterium (assembly GCA_043738015.1). GTDB lineage: Bacteria > Pseudomonadota > Gammaproteobacteria > Xanthomonadales > Ahniellaceae > 0-14-3-00-62-12. The sequence continues at coordinate 12,667 of JAYSZM010000100.1, read as the reverse complement.
CGGGCAGAATTTTCTGCACGACCGCAGCATTGTTGACCGGATCATTCGCGGTATTGCGCCGCGCGAAGGCGATCGCATCATCGAGATTGGTCCCGGTCAGGGCGCATTGACGTATCCGCTGCTGCAGTCGATTGGCGCAATGCGCGCGATCGAAATCGATCGCGATCTGATCCCGCGCCTGCGCGCCGATTCACCGCGCTACGGTCAACTCGAGATCATTGAAGCCGACGTGTTGAATGTCGACTTCACCGCGCTGGCGGCAGGAACGCCGATCCGACTGGTCGGCAATCTTCCGTACAATATTTCGACGCCGATACTTTTTCATGCGCTCGAGCATGCCGGCGCGATCCGCGATATGCATTTCATGTTGCAGAAGGAAGTGGTCGATCGCATGGCCGCCGCACATGGCAGCAAGGACTATGGTCGACTGACCGTCATGCTGCAGGCCAGGGTGCAGGTCGAGCCCTTGTTCATGGTACCTCCGGGCTCTTTCACACCGGCACCCAAGGTCGATTCGGCCATCGTCCGCCTGATTCCGCTCGCCCCAGATCAGATCACGCCGCATTCCAGCCAACGGCTGGACGAGATCGTGCGCGCGGCGTTCTCGCAGCGACGCAAGACACTGCGCAATGCACTCTCTGCTGTCTTCAGCGCCGAACGATTGCAGGCCGCTGGAATTGACCCCGGCCTGCGTGCCGAGCAGGTTTCGGTGTTGGACTACCTGCGGCTTTCTAACCTGACCGAGTAAGACCGGGCCAGGCAGCTAAGCAGCAGGCTTGGCCGGCTGCGGCTGCTTCATCATCAGTGCGAGCAGGTCGGCCAGGCGATCACGCATTTCACGGCGATCGACGATCATGTCGATCGCGCCGTGGTCGATCAGAAATTCGCTGCGCTGAAAGCCCTCGGGCAGGGTCTCGCGCACGGTCTGCTCGATCACGCGTGGACCGGCAAATCCGATCAACGCCTGCGGCTCGCCGATATTGATATCGCCCAACATGCCCAGGCTGGCCGATACGCCGCCGGTGGTCGGATAGGTCAGCACGCTGATGTAGGGCAGGCCGGCATCGCGCAGGCGCCCAAGCGCGGCCGAAGTCTTGGCCATCTGCATCAGCGAGAACAGACCCTCCTGCATGCGGGCACCACCAGTCGCGGAAAAACACACCAAAGGCATGCGCTGCTTGAGCGCATGCTCGGCAGCGAGCGTAAAGCGCTCACCAACCACCGAACCCATCGATCCGGCCATGAAGCTGAATTCGAAGGCACATACCGCGATTGGGTTGCCCTTGAGCCGGCCATGCACGGCGATCAGTGCGTCGGTCTCGCCGGTCAGTTTCTGCGCGGCAAGCAGACGATCCTTGTAGCGCTTGGAATCCTTGAACTTGAGCGCATCCCCCGGACGCAGCTCGGCGCCGAGTTCGATACCTTCGCCATCATCGAGAAAAGTACGCAGTCGTTCGCGCGCGCCGATGGGCATATGGTGATTGCACTTGGGACAAACCTGCAGGTTCGCCTCGATCTCCGGCTGATAGAGCACCGCGCCACAGCCATCACACTTGGCCCAGAGCCCTTCGGGCACCTTGCGCTTGTCACCGCCCTGGGTGCGGATACGCTTGGGCATCAATTTACTGAGCCAGCTCATCGGCGCTGCATCGCTGACTGGTGGGTGGATTTCATGGTCGCCTTCCATGCGGCGCGGGCCGCTGTGGGTGGTGGGTCTGGCCATTCTCAGGCGGCCTTCAATTTGGACGCGGCATCGAGCGCGTTGCGGATCGGCGCGAGGAACTGGCGCGCCGTTGCCAGCGCTGTTTCCAGATCGCCAGCCTGCGCCAGTCGCTCAACCAGAGCGCTGCCGATCACCACCGCATCGGCGTCACCGGCCAGGGCGACGGCTTGCTCGGCCGACTTGATACCGAAGCCTACCGCCAGCGGCGCATGAATCAATTTGCGCGCCGCGGCAATCTTCTGGTGCACGTCATCCAGCGCCAGCCGATCAGCGCCGGTGATTCCGGCAAAACTGACGTAATAGACATAGCCTTGCGCGAGACCCGCCATCCTTGCCAGGCGTGCCGGCGTCGTCGTCGGCGAGGCCAGGAAAATCTGTGCCAGCTGATGCTCGGCAAGCACCGGCCTCACGCTATCGGCTTCTTCGGGCGGACAGTCGACCAGCAACACGCCATCGACTCCTGCCTCGGCGGCAAGCGCAGCAAACCGTTGCCAGCCGAAATATTCGATCGGATTCAGATAGCCCATCAAGACGATGGGCGTGTGGGCATCCTTGGCACGAAAACCACGCACGATGTCGAGGACGCCGTGCAGGTTCATGCCACGCGACAATGCCCGCTCGCTCGACTTCTGGATCACCGGGCCATCGGCCATCGGGTCCGAAAACGGCACGCCGAGCTCGATCAGATCCGCACCAGCCTCAACCAGGGCGTGCATGATAGCCGTCGACCAGGCAGGGTCGGGATCGCCCGCAGTGATGAAAGGCACCAGACCGGTACGTCCCTGCTGCTTGAGCGAAGCAAATGTCTTGTCGATACGGTTCATGCGTGATCGGCTTTCCAAAGAATTCGGGGCATTCAGCTGACGACGGCCCCTGGGACCGAGATATTGCGTCGGCGTCCGTCCCCGTCGCCGCGTGTCGCCAGGGGCAATCTTAACGTGAAAGGCCGGCGGCGGCATGCAGGGCCGGGACACGGGCCGCTCCCCGCCAGAGGCCCGCCTCCCAGGCCAGTCGCGATCAATCCACGCAAACTGCGGCTCAGAGCGTGATGCCTTCCAGCCGGGCAATCGTCTGTACGTCCTTGTCGCCGCGTCCGGAGAGATTGGCGAGGATCAGCTGTTCCTGGGGCAGATCGCGCGCCAACTTGATCGCCTGGGCAATCGCGTGGCTGGATTCGAGCGCGGCGAGGATGCCCTCGCAACGCGCCAATTGATGGAAGGCCGCCATCGCCTCGTCGTCGGTGACGCCGACATATTGCGCGCGACCGGTGTCCTTCAGCCAGGCGTGTTCCGGCCCGACTCCGGGATAGTCGAGCCCGGCCGACACCGAATGGGTCTCGGTGACTTGCCCGTACTCATCACACAGCAGATAGGTGCGATTGCCATGCAAGACGCCAGGACGACCGGCGCTCAGCGATGCGGCGTGTTTGCCACTGTCGAGTCCGAGGCCCGCGGCCTCGGCACCGTAGATCGCGACGGCCGCGTCGTTGAGGAAAGGATGGAACAATCCAATCGCATTCGAGCCACCGCCGACACAGGCCACCAGGGCGTCAGGCAGTCGGCCGAACTGCTCGATCATCTGCACGCGCGCTTCGCGGCCCACCACCGCATTGAAATCACGCACCATCATCGGATACGGGTGCGGCCCGGCCACGGTGCCGATGATGTAGAAAGTATTGTGCACATTGGTCACCCAATCGCGCATGGCCTCATTGAGCGCATCCTTCAGTGTCTGCGAGCCACTGGTCACCGGAACGACGGTGGCCCCGAGCAGTTTCATCCGGAACACATTGATCGACTGCCGCTCGATGTCGGTGGCGCCCATATAAACCACGCATTCCAGCCCCAGCCGCGCCGCGACGGTGGCACTGGCAACGCCATGCTGGCCAGCGCCAGTCTCGGCAATGATGCGGGTCTTGCCCATGCGTCGGGCAAGCATGCCCTGGCCAATGGTGTTATTGATCTTGTGCGCGCCGGTGTGATTGAGATCCTCACGCTTGAGCAGGATCTGGGCACCGCCAACCGCAGCGCTCAATCGCTCGGCGTGATAGATCGGACTGGGGCGACCCACATAATGCTTGAGGTCATTGTCGAGTTCGGCGATGAAGGCGGGGTCCAGCCGCGCGGCTGCATAGGCCGCCGTCAATTCGGCCAGCGGCGCCATCAGGGTATCGGCGACGAACTGACCACCATAGGGACCGAAGTGTCCGCGCGCATCCGGCTGCGTGAAAAAATCGGCGGGGGCTTCAATCGGTTCGAGCACGGTGCACCTCATTGGCGAAGACGCGCATTTTCGCATGATCCTTGATTCCGGGGGCGGATTCGATGCCCGAACTGACGTCCACCGCCCAGGGCCTCACCTGCTCAATCGCGGCGCGCACATTGGCGGGATCAAGTCCGCCCGCCAGAATCGTGCAAGCGGAGGCAGGCGTGGGCAGGCGCGACCAGTCGAATGAGCGTCCGCTGCCACCGCTGGAACTTCCACCGTGGCTATCGAATACAAATCCCGCTGCCGCGGCGTACACACGAAGATATTCGGTCACCGCATCGACATCTGCCAGTCGTCCCATCGGCACCGCCTTCAGCCAGGGGCGATTGAACTGCGCGCAGTAGTCGGCAGATTCCTCGCCATGGAACTGCAGCAGTTCTATCGGAACCGAATGGATGATTTCGCGGACACGCTCTGTGCTGGTGTCGCGGAACAAGGCGACACGGTTGACGAAAACCGGAACCACGGAAGCAATGGCGGCGGCCATCGCGGTATCCAGTTGACGCGGACTGCCCTCGGCAAAAATCAAGCCGATCGCATCGGCACCGCAGGCGGCGGCGGCGCGTCCGTCCTCGCTGCGGGTGATGCCGCAGAATTTCATGCGTACGCGCTGATTCACAGCGACACCTCATCGGGCAATCCAAAACCACGCGGATAGCGCGGCCCCACAAATACCAGACCGCGGGCCTCGCCGGTCACGCCGGCCTTGCTGCGATCACGCAGGGCAAGCAGATCCTTGACCCAGATCTGCGGCTTGTCGCCCAGACCTACCTCAATCAGGCTGCCCATGATATTGCGGACCATGTGATGAAGAAATGCATTCGCTTCGATCTCCATGATCACTTCCTCGCCTGCACGATGCAGTTCGAGAAGATGGAGCGTGCGCACCGGCGACTTGGCCTGACAGGCCACGGTGCGAAACGAAGTGAAATCCTGCGTCCCGAGCAGACAGCGCGAGGCCGCCTGCATCGCGTCGACATCGAGCAGTCGCCGCTCCCAGGCACAGTAGCGCCGATGCAGAGCGGGCCGCGTGGCGCGGTTGATCAGACGATAGCGATAGCGCCGGGCCTGCGCGGAGAATCGAGCGTGAAAATCGGCACTGACCGGACTGGCCCAGCGCAGCGCAACGCCCTGGGGAAGATTGGCATTGCCGCCGAGCACCCAGGCACGCGGACTTCGCATGACCTCAGTATCGAAATGGACCACCTGGCACTGGCCGTGCACACCGGCGTCCGTGCGCCCGGCGCAGATCACTTCAATCCGCTGGTCGGCGACAAAACCCAATGCGCGCTCGACCTCAGCCTGGACCGAGCGACCATTCTTCTGTGACTGCCAACCGCAGTAATCGGTGCCGTCGTATTCGATGCCCAGAGCAAATCTCATCTGTGCCAATGCCGGAGGTAGGAACACCCTATTATCCGGCAATTGCGCCGCAAACTATCAGCAAGGCTTTCAAATCCGCTGCCCGGTCTGCCAGCCGGCCGCAGGCGGCTCAATGAGCAGAACCAGGATCCCTGGCCTCCTGCGCGATGCTCCAATCCTTGGTCGGGCTCAGTCGTCCGTGCACGGCACCAGCACACTGGTGCTCGATGTCAATCCGTAAGGCGAGCGCACGCTGACCTCCGCGTGAACATAGGGCTGCTTCTCGTCAGCACAGCTGAAGTCGGCTGTGAAGTCGTAGCTCCAATAGCTATCGAGTGTGTTCATGGATTCAGGCTCGCCCACGCCCGCCAAGCCAGGATCGAGACTGGGCGGTTGCTGCCCCGCATCGACTTCGAGCCAGCGGTAGCTGAACAAATAACCCGGATCGTAGGCACGTGGCCAGGCCTCGCAATGCACCGTGCCCGATTCATGCTGGCACTGGAGTACGACAAAAGGCGCGACCTCAATCGGGCGGCAAACTGGCATGCCGCAGGGGTCTTCCTCACCGATAACGATGATGTCTTCGCCGTCCAAACCCCCGCCAGCGAGACCGATCTGCCCCGGCGCTACATATTGGGGATACGAATCGAAGTGGCAGCATGTTGGACAGTTCCCATTGGGATCGCAGGTGCGCGGGACACTCGCCTCCAGCACGGTGGCAGGAAGCCATGCAAGCACGCTGGACAGCAGCCACAATTTGTTGATTTTCATGCTTTCTCCAGGGTTGGGTTGAGGTTGGTGGGTCATTCGGTGACGGGGATCAAGGGACACAAGTCGGGCAAACGGCAACTACGCCCACACAAGCCCATTCGGAATCCAGCAGTCATTCGGCTCAAGGAAGACTCAAGGCAAGCAATTCAGTGGCACGCAAGCAACTGGGGGCATCGGCGCGTTGGTCGCAGCCGGACTGCTCCACCGCGCTCTTGAGCATCACCAGGTAATCGCGTCTGCCGCTGCCGCGGCGGGCATCCAACCTTGCCGCGGCGCCGGCATCAGCGAGTAGCTCCAGGGCCTCGATAGGCCGACTTTGCATTAAGAGGAATTCGGCATAGCCGTGGCGGTAGAACACCCGACCACCAACACCCGATTCGCCCGAATCGTCGATGCTGGCGATTGCAGTTTTGAAAAGCAGCTCTGCCTCAACCGCCGCCCCGTCGATACGGGCGAGTACCAGAGCCAAATTGAACTGACTTCGGATGGTATTGATATGACGGTCACCCAGCAGCGCACGATAGGCGGACAGGGCGACACGGTAGTGCTTCTGCGCTTCCGCGTAGCGTTGCAACTGAACCAGAGTCGAGCCCAGAGAAGAGGATGCTGTGGCAGCGAACAGGCTATCGGCTCCGTAGATTTCCTGCACTCTTGCGTTGATGTCGGCAGCCTCGATCAGGACGACATCCAGTGGCTGCACCCAGCGCACCACATCGATGCGGTGCAACCGAGTGCGCAGCAGGGCCGCTGGCGTGATCCCCGGTCGACTTCGTTGCCACGCCAACGTGCTGTCAATTTCGGTGAGCGCTTTGGAATAGTGCGCACGCGAGCGCAATACGTCGGCAAGCAGATTGCGGATCTGCAGGATCAGAACATCATCCAATCCCGACGTCGGCAGTCCAGCCACCGCCAAGCGCGCACCGCGTTCGGCTTCCTCGTAGCGCTTCAGTAGGCGATCCAGCCGCGCGCGCGCGGCGTACCAGAGTGTCCTAAGGTTTTCTGGCTCGGGCACGCCACCGCTCAACGCCTGCTCGGCGGCATCTGGCTCATCTGCGCCGACCAGTGCCCAGGCACTCCGCACACTCAGGCGTGTCACTACATCAGCCGTCGCGCCGGTCACGCGGGCATGCGCGGCAGCACGGGTTAGCAACTCCGCGGCACGATCCTCCATGCCGATCGCGATTTCGACCTCGCCGATGGTCTCGGCCAGCTTCAGATACATCTCGGGCTGAGGGACGATCAGCGACTCGAGTCGCTCCCGTGCGGCCTCCAGCACATCGCGCACACTGGCGTCGCCATCGGCAGACTGCGCCGGATCGGCAGCGAGAAAAGCGTCACGCAGCAGATCGACCGCATACTCGGCACGGTCACGCTCAAGCTGGGCCAGGTCGCGCTCGCGCCGAAGTTGACCTGCCTGCAGGCTCAGTGCCACCAGTGCCGCCGCAACCGTTGCCGCCAGCACCGCGGCAAGACTGCTGAGCGCCCAGTGCCTGCGCAGGAACTTGCCGAGCCGATACGCTGTTCCAGCGCCACGCGCCAGCACCGGCTCGCCATTCTGCCAGCGCTCGAGATCGTCGATCAGCTGCGCGACCGAGCCGTAGCGCTCGCTGGCCAGCTTGCGCAGGCCATGCAACACAATGCGATCAAGATCTCCGCGCAATCGCGACGCCAGTTGCTGCGCGCCGGAGAGCCGACGCGCCGAAGAAGTTCTGTTGTCGACGCGGCCCTCAGCAACGACACGAACGCTCGGCGGCAGCGGCATCTCGTGCAGCACTCTTGTTTCGAATTCCGCTGAGCTCTCGCCCGTTCGGACCAGGGCGGGCACACCAGCGAGCAACTCGTACAACATCGCGCATAGTGAATAGACATCCGCAGCGACCGACACACCCGCCGCCGTATACATCTCCGGTGCAGAATAGTGTGCTGACACGAAGCCACCGGTCGTGGCCGTGCGTTGCGGCGCGTCGACGTCGTTGTCACTGAGCAGTTTGGCGATACCGAAATCGAGTAGCTTGGTCTGGCCAGTCGCGCTCACCAGGATATTTCCCGGTTTGAGGTCGCGATGCAGGACCAGGCAGGAGTGAGCGAACTGGACCGTGCGGCAGACTTCAAGGAACAGTGCAACGCGCTGATCGACACCGAGTCGCTGGTCATCGCAGTAGCGGGTCAGTGAGTCGCCCGCCACATACTCCATCGCATACCAGGGGGTTCCATCGGCGAGCGTGCCCGCATCCAGCCAACGCGCGATGCCAGGATGTTCCAGCCGGGCCAGCGCGCGCTGCTCGATGCTGAAACGACGCAGCGCCTCCGGACCAAGCAGTCCACGATGGATGAGCTTGATCGCTGCGCGTTGCAATACTTCGCCGCGCTTGCGTTCACCCAGGAACACCTCGCCCATCCCGCCCGCGCCAATTCGGTCAAGCACGCGGAAGTCACCAATTTCCGCTGCCGGCCGGCCCGATCCAAAGCCGTGGTCGAGTGCACTGAGCAGCAGGGACGACGCGGCCAGCGGTTGGTAAGTCTCAGTGTCGCGCGCCAGCAATCTGCCAAGATGTTCAGCAAGTTCGGCGTCCTCAGTCGCGAGCGCGCACAACGCCGCCTCGCGCTCCACCGAAGCGAGATCCGACAACGAGTCGAACTCCGCCTGCAGCCGGCGATGGCGAGCAACCGAATCCATCAGCGCAGACTATCGTCACGCGACGGGACCGGCGTCCCGCACGCCCGGCGCCCGGCAGCACTCCGGCAGGGCGTCGCCCACGCGCACCAGTATTGCGCGCGCGCGACGGGCCGCCTGCAATCTCTGCCGCCGTCGTGTCCGCCGCAACCGCGCACTAACTTGCCCCTATCCGGTCAGCCAACCAGGCACGCGCGAATCGCCACGAACGCACTGCCGAACTGAGCGACATATCCAGAGCATCCGCCGCGTCTTCAATGCTGAGCCCGGCGAAGTAGCGTAGCTCGATCAGCTCGACCTGGCGGGGCTCGATTGCGGCAAGCTCATTGAGCGCCTGATCGAGTGCGATCCACTCCTCGTTCGCCTCAGCGGCCGGCAGTTCGTCTTCCAGCACATCGTCGATTGGAATACGGTCAACACCACCACCACGCTTCTGCGCGCCACGTTCGCGCAGGTAGTCGATCAGGGTACATCGGATGATCTTAGCGACCACGCCGAACAGGTGCTTGCGATCTTGCAGTTCGACGCCACGTTTGCGCGCGAGTTCGATCAGGGCATCGTGCGCCAACTCGGTCGCCTGCATGGTGACGGCGGCGCCGACGCGGCCGATCTGCTGTTGGGCAATGGCACGAACCACCGGATAGATTCGACGGATGAGTTCGGCTTCGCCGCCGGACTCATCGCGTCGCCAGCGCTCGATCCACTCGGTGATGTCACTGACTTCGCTCATCGAGTCCATGTAAATCCGTGTTCGAGTCTGATTCTAGCAAGGTGACGACAGCGAAACTGCTGCGGCTGGCTCGGGCATTGCGCGGTAGCGCAGAGAGGATAGGCCACCTCGGCACTAGTTAAATTGTCGTGATCGCCCCCTGGGTCATGGGGCAAAAATGGAATGAAGGTATTTTGGAGAATGGCAAGCAATAGGCTGGGTAGTGTTGAAGCTCATGTATGCCGAGCAAAGCTGTGTGGCGAGTTCGATGTGGCGACCCATTCAGACATTCACTCGCTGTCATCCGTAGCCAAGGGCGCGCCCAGCAGACTGATCCGCAGCGGTCGGTAAGACGAGGAAATCTGATAAGGATCGATCAGCAACAAGCGCAGGATTTCGGCTGGACGCCGGTACCAGCTTGCCCATGCCAGCGGTGCATCCTCGTGCGCATCGCGGGCATGCAGATCGCCGCCGGCTCCGATCAGCATCTGCAGTGTTCGCATGCCGCCAAACGCGGCCGCGCGGTGCAGGGCAGTTTCTCCGCGGGTCCGCGCGTCGCGCATCAGGGCGCCGGTCACGACGCCGGGCAGCGTCCGCGCATCGACCTTGGCACCGGCCGCAAGCAACACCTCGACGACCAGGTCGTAGCGATCGCGGTCCTCCTGGAGCGTGGCGACATGCAGGGCCGTTTCGCCGGTAACGGCGTCGACATGATCGACCGGCGCACCCTGCTCGAGAAGGTACTGCACCAGCTGCCAGTGGCCATGAAACGCAGCCGCGCCCAGGCCGAAATCATCACCGAGCATCTCAAGGCGCGTGCCGGCGTCGAGCACGGCGCGAACTGCGGAAACATCACCATAGTAGGCAGCCCAACGCAGCACAGCCGCAGCATCCAGCACGGCCCATGCTTCGCTCCTGAGCAGGTCGAATGTGAGGTCGGTCCTGCCGGACGCAATCCGGCGCATCAGCACGTCAGCACTCATGACACTGCAAGCGCCCCTCGACTGCGGCCATGGTCTTGGACATTGCGGGCCTGCCATCAGTTATGGACTGGCCACCATCCTGCCCTGTGCGGTGGCGCCGCGCCAGAGCCAGCGCTGAACGAAGAGATAACGACTTGAGAGCAGTCGGCTGGCAGCGGTACTCAATATCGACAGCGCACCAGCGTCCAGATACAACCCGCGGGCAGTAAGGCGGGTAACCGAGGACTCAGTCCTCATCACCGTAGGAGCCGCTGCGCAGACTCTCCACACTTTCATGCAGCTCGTCAAAATAACGCGACACCACGCCATTGGCGTACTCGTGCCAGGAGGACGCCTCGGTCGGCACATGCAGTTCCAAAATCTTGCCGAGGTTGGCATCTGGCCCAGGCTCGGCACGCGTAGCCAGCGCCACCAGTGGGAAAACCCTGCGTTCTGCGTGGAGCAGCCAGCCGGCATCGTGGTAGTAGGCAAACTCGAAAAGGAAATTTTCGCAGACACCACGGCGCGCACCGGCCGAGCTCATGCCATTGGCAATCAATGCGGTGTTTAGCCGGTGCACGGTCAGCGCCATGAAGGCCATTCCGGCCTCGTCGGTAAATTCCAAGGTATCGGAATCCGAGTGCACTACCTTCATGTTCACCTCGCCGCGGACAATCGCAAACCCAGACAACAATCGGGACACGCCACAATCTGGCATCTGCCGGGATTGTAGTGTCGCATCCACCCTGGAGTTCAAGCAGTCCCCGCCACCTCGCGAGGAGGTGTCGAGTGTATCCGCTGATCCCAGCATCGCGCAGCTTGGTCTGATCAGTGGCCCCTACCCGCGTCGATGCGAAACTACTGACGCGGCTCGGTGCACTTTTCGATCATTCGCGCAGGGCCCGGCGCACGACCAGTTTGAGACCCGACCAGACCGCGTCGACCGCACACACCTTGATATCGACCAGACCGAGCGGCAAGGCCAGGGCGCGGATCGTGTCTTCGCTCACGGTGGAGGCAACACCGGAAGATTTCTTGGGCCAGGAAATCCAGATCGCCGCGTCCGGCCTCAGTGTCTGACGCAATCGCGAGAGATGCTTGGACAGATCCTCGCCTTGGGTCACGAAGACCTGAACCAGATCGACGCGGGTGCTCGCCACACGTTCAAATACGACACGGTCGGGCAGAGGCAGCAGCAGCTCGCAATAGCCATCGGGAGCTGCGATCAGCAGGACATGATGCCCTGCCTTGATGCCGAGCTTTTGACTCAAGGGCCTGCCGGAATAGCCATGGGTGAGGACCGATCTCGTCATCGGACGAGCCACAGAAATTTCGCCAGGTCTGACTTGGGTTCACCACGCACAGCCGGGGTTCCGCCGGATACCGACGAATCCGTCCCTTCGCTGCAAGGTCGCAGTGGCGATCTCGTTGACGCGAGCGGGAAGATCAATTGAAACGGTGGCAGGCCAGTGGACACCAGAAAAAATGAAGGGGTCGGTAACCACCGACCCCTTCAGCACTGCCACCACCATTGTTCAGCGAATTTCGCTGAGGAGTTTGGAAGCTTCTTCGCGCTGGCTCACGCTGCCCTCAGTGAGCACTTCTTCGAGCATGCTGCGCGCACCATCGGCATCCCCCATGTCGAGATAGGCGCGGGCCAGATCGATCTTGGTTGCCACGGCGTCATCCCCAAGGAAATCCGTGTTCAGTGCCGGGATCTGTTGTGTCGACTCACTGCCGACGGGCGTCTTCGCCGACGGGAAATCCAGATTGGGGATTTCCAGCGAGGGCACATCGATTTCCCTGGGGCTGCTCATCGGCGCACTATCGACGTCGAGATCGAAGTCAAAACTCAACTCTTCGGTCGGCGCCTTGGTTGACGAGGGTTTCTCGCTGACGAGATCGAAATCGAAGTCGTCGGCCGGAACCGCTGGAGTCGCCTTCGGCGTTGGCATGTCGACGCGGCCATATCCGAAGTCTTGGCCCGATTTCGAAGCAGGAGCCGGCGCGCTGTGCTGGTCGCCAAATGGGTCGCTGAAGTCCTGCGCCCCGCCATCCTGATCCACGCCGGAAAAAAGTGGATGCGTCGGACAAATGTCGGCCCCCATCAAGAGCGCGCCCTGCCACTCCGCGACCTGCGGATCACCGACCTGGGCGTACATGGCTTCAGCTGCCGCCTCGAATTTCTCCGGATCGCG